>NZ_CALKQY010000041.1:0-85215 GCF_937990675.1 Hoylesella shahii
GTTTATAAGTTGTGAGTTCATGAGTTTATTGGTTCATAAGTTTGTAAGTTTATAAGTTGTGAGTTCATGACTTTATTGGTTCATAAACAAGTTCTTGCGTTATTAGTACATGCTTTTGTATACTCAATCGTTTAAGGGTTCATGGGTTGTTATTATATTCTTTGCCCACTTAAGCGTGTAAGGGTTGATTGGGCATTAGTACTTTCGTTTGTTCACTCAAGCGGTTATGGATTGATGCGTTATTAGTACATGTATTTGTGCGTTCAAGCGTTTATGCGTTTATGGGTTAATGAGTAAATGAAGTTTTAACTTCTTGAGTAAAGACTTCTAAGTGTACAGGTTCATGTTAAGGTTAACTGTTTGTTCATGCTAACATTTCTGCGAATTAATTTTTTACCATTACATTTACTCATCAGCAATTATGTTTTATAAAACAATTTCGTTTTCGGGTGTATTTAATGTTTTCAGTTGTGCGATGCATGCGATCAATTTACAAAAGCAATCAATGTAAGTAAGAATAGCGTTATGAGTTCAATCAGAATTCATTCTTTGTCTATGCCATTCTATTTTGCGTAGTAGCAAAATGCAGTATTTCAATCCAAACGATGGCTAGCCTATTAATAAATAAACCAAAATCAAAGAAAAATATACTTTTCATGTTTAGGTTTTTATTACATTAAGTTTAAAGTTTATGTATTTGGTCGGCTTATCCTTTTTTCTTTCCTATTTCACCTAACTTATTGCTTTACAATAGATTGAGAATCCGCAAATCCTACCTTTTTATAGTCTAAATGTTTGGTTGTTTCGGTTTTATTTCTTAACTTTGCATACGATAAGAATAAGGATAGACCCTTCCCCTTGTTTCGGAAGAGCTTATTCGATAAGGTATCTAACGGGACTGAGATTATTAACTTAACTTATTTCTCATAAAGTAATAGTCACGGGCGTAAAATGTTCTATTAGGATATGGTCAATATGCTCAGGTCCCATAAATATTAAATTATGGAGAGATCAAAGAGAATTGTATTTTTATGTTTTACAATTTTAAGTTTATTGCCGGGCTTTGCCCATGCAACTAAGAATGAGGATAACGTGGCGAACAGCAATTTCAGCTGGGAACCTGTTATGGAAGCAATTATTCAGGTGGAAAGTGGTGGTAACAGATTCGCTAAAAGTGGTAAGTCTGTTGGACCCATGCAAATAACACCGATATGCGTTAAGGAGGTTAATTTGTATCTCAAGCAATTGAATATAAAGAAAGCCTACACTCTAAAAGATCGCTTTAGCGTTGAGAAATCGAAGGAGATATTCCTTCTTATCCAGAAGCGTCATAACCCAAAAAATAACGTTGAACGTGCAATACGCGCTTGGAACGGAGGCTTGAAGTATTGCAAAAAGGGGACGCAACGCTATTATGAAAAAGTGACAAGACTGATGAACAAAACCACATAATTAGTGGTATTCAGTTTATAAACTATAAAAAGGAATGAACAATATCATTTGTTCGTTCCTTTTTTCCATTTTATGATATTTGTATTTACTTCTTCTGCATAATTCCAACTACATAAGCAATTGAAAACAGTTCATACTGTCACGTCTTCACCTTGGGTTTCTATTATTGTAAGCCACCATAACGTAATGGGTTATGCATAGTGCAATTAAAAATAGAATATTTTTTCATTCAGCTTAAATTATTTTCTTCGTATCTTTTGGTCGTATCTTCCAATTGTCGTAACTTTGCTTAAACAAATAGCGCCGTGGTGAATCTAGCTATAAATACCAAGCATAGCTGTTTGTTAGGTTGTGTTCCAATGACCCTTTTATTTGCCAGAGCTGTGAAATTGTAAAGGCTTGGTCCATCAAAAGATGGATGGCGCAAAAGACAAACGATCAGCATGCAACATAAAAGTGCAGGTAAACTTTATCGCGAGATGTATTTAACTGGCCAATTGTTACGATAAATAATCAATTAAATAAACCAACATTATGTCAGAAAACAAAAATTATTTAGTGCCTATCACGTTTTTAGGCCTGTTGTTCTTCTCATGTGGCTTTGCGTTAGGCATCAATTCACTATTGGTGCCCGTGCTTCAGGAGTCGTTAAGCGTACCATCTGCCGGAGCCTATCTGCTAATTGGCGCTACGTTCATTCCCTTTCTGATTTTCGGTTATCCCGCAGGTCAATTAGTAAAACTCATTGGTTATAAGCGTACGATAGCTGTAGCCTTTTTGATGTTTGCCATTTCTTTTGGCATCCTCATTTTCTCGGCAAAACAAGAGAGTTTCGTTCTTTTCCTTGTAGCCTCATTTTGTTGTGGTACGGCCAATGCATTTCTGCAAACAGCCATCAATCCATACATCACCATACTCGGTCCGATAGACAGCGCTGCTAAACGAATCAGTATCATGGGTATATGCAACAAGCTGGCATGGCCCGTTTCTCCTTTGTTTATCACGTTGGTAGCAGGCGAGCATTTCACCATTACTCAGTTAGATAAGCCCTTTTATATCATCATTGCCATGTTCCTTGGTTTAGGCGTTTTGTCGTTGATGGCACCGCTTCCCGAGGTGAAAGCGGCCGGCGAAGACGAGGGCGAGGAATCTACAAGTGCAGAAGACGCACAGGTGTCGCAATATGCCAACAGCAAAACATCTATTTTCCAATTCCCCCACTTGATGCTCGGTGCGTTAGCCATATTCTTCTATGTGGGTGCAGAAACCATCTCTTTGGCCACTCTTATCGACTATGCCAAGGCCTTAGGCTTAGATAATGCAAACAATTATTCGTGGATTACACCTCTTTGCATCAGCGTGGGTTATGTTGCGGGTATAATTCTTATTCCCAAATACCTGTCTCAGACACGCGCTTTACAGATTTGTACTGGGATAGCCATTGTGGGAACTCTCTGCGTTGTGCTGCTTCCCGGCAAACTCAGTGTGTTTAGCATTGGAATTATTGCCGTGGGTTGTTCGCTTATGTGGCCCGCATTCTGGCCCTTGTCGATGCAAGATTTGGGTAAGTTCACCAAGTCGGGTTCGTCTGTTCTCACCATGGGTTTGATTGGTGGAGCTGCAGTTACCCTGCTGTATGGAGTGTTTAAAGACCATTTCGGTCCACAAAATGCTTACTGGATTTGCCTTCCTTGCTTCCTTTACATTGCATTCTTCGCGTTTAAAGGCCATAAGCTGAGATAAAAACACAGGCATCATCCCCAATCTCTACGGGGGAAGGTGAGAGAAGGTTAGTTGTGTTGACCAGTTAGCAAGTTAAAAGAGTTGACAAGTTGATTTGTCTTCAATACATAACGCACAAACGAATAGGCTAGCAGATGAATTAGTACAACATAACCTCAACTAACCAATACAAAACGAGCCGACAAGCAGAAAAGGATTTAACCTTAAGCTTGTCGGCTCGTTAGTTTTTATCTTAGTTGTTTTAACCTTTTTACATACCAAAGGCGTGCCAAAGATTATCATCGGGTAGGGGAGCTTCAACGCAAATCGTTTCTTTCGATACAGGATGAACAAACGAAATCTTTCGTGAAAGTAGCGAGATGCTACCATCGGGATTACTTCTTTTCGCCCCATATTTTAAGTCGCCCTTGATGGTACAGCCCATAGCAGCTAGTTGACAACGAATTTGATGATGCCTTCCCGTCATGAGTTGCACTTCTAAGAGCGTGTAGTTATCAGATCGGCCAATAACTTTATAATTAAGGATAGCCTTCTTTGCGCCAGGCACCTCGTGGTCGTGGGCATAGCTTTTATTTTGTTTTTCGTTGCGTGTGAGCCAGTGCACCAGTTCGCCTTCTTCGTTTTCAGGGTACGACTGTACGATGGCCCAATAGGTTTTTTGCACGTCTCCCGTTCTAAACAGTGCGTTCATCCTACTTAGAGCCTTGCTTGTTTTGGCAAAAGCAACGAGTCCCCACACCGGTCTATCCAGTCGGTGCACCACTCCAAGAAACACATTACCGGGTTTAGCGTATTTTTCTTTGAGATATTTTTTAACGATTTCCACCAGTGGCACATCGCCCGTTTTGTCGCTTTGCACAATCTCGCCACTGAGTTTAGAAACGATAATAATGTGGTTGTCTTCGTAAACAGGAGTCATGATATCAAGAGGTGTAATTTTAAATTGCCGAGTTCACAAGTTCACAAGTAACCAAGGCTTCAGCCAATCTCGCATTCTTGTTTAGCATATCGAAACCTTTGGTATTAGGAGAAAATCAGATGGAGTTCGCTCTCTTAGTTCTCGTTGCCCAATGAAAGGCGTAAAGGGAATTAAAGGGTTGTTTGGCGAAAGAGCCAAACAACCCTTTCGCCAAACTTATGCGTAGAAAATGTTATGTGTTCATACCGCCATCCACCTGGATAACCTGTCCGCTAACATAGCTAGAGAGGTCTGAAGCGAGGTAAAGCGCGCAGTTGGCCACGTCTTCAACGGTACCGCCACGTCGCAAAGGAATTTGGTTCATCCATTCTTTACGCACCTCATCAGAAAGTTCTTGCGTCATAGCCGTATCGATAAAGCCAGGAGCGATGGCGTTAGCGCGAATGCCTTTAGGACCCATTTCTTGCGCAACCGATTTAGCAAGAGCAATCATTCCAGCCTTAGAAGCAGCGTAATTGGCTTGTCCTGCATTGCCATGAACGCCCACAACCGAAGCCATGTTGATGATAGAGCCTCCACGTTGGCGCATCATTACTGGAATGGCAGCGTGAATAAAGTTGAAGGCGCTTTTGAGATTAACACCGATTACGGCATCCCATTGTTGTTCGGTCATGCGCAGCATCAGTCCATCTTTGGTGATACCAGCATTGTTTACGAGGATGTCAACCGAGCCAAAATCTTCTTTTACCAGTTTCACCACCTCTTCGCTTTGAGCAAAGTCGGCGGCATTGCTTGCATATCCTTTAGCTTTAACGCCGAGCGCAGCAATTTCGGCCTCAGTGGCTTTGCCGTTTTCGTCGATAACCAAGTCGGTGAATGCGATGTTAGCACCTTCTTGTGCAAACTTTAATGCTATGGCTTTGCCAATGCCACGGGCAGCTCCTGTAACAAGGGCGGTTTTACCTGTTAATAATCCCATTTTATTTTTATTTATGTTAGAAAATACGTTTATTACGTTTGGCAAAGGTACAAACTTAGTTTGATATATCAAAACGAATGTTTGCGCACCCCAAGTGTTAGATGTTCGTTGGCTTAGTCTGCGCTGTGTATGATGGTTCGGTTTACGCCAGTATCTCGTTGTTGTAGAATAAGCGTTGTAACCCCACCTTCATACTCCATTTCAATCGTAGCCTTTCCAGGTGTAATTGTGTAGTTGATACTAATCAATCCATTTACGTTCACTTCCACCTCTTGGCTTTTGTTGGGCAATTGTGGCAACAGCAGTTCGGCATTGTCGATATCGCCTAGTTTTAGCGTTAGCTGGTAGAGTGCTTTTAACGTTGTGTTGGTAAAAAGCTTGTTTTCAATTTGGGTCATACCGCCATCCTCTTCCGAGTAGATGGTGCTTGTGTCGGGGAGTTGTGGCTGCATCGTGGGGGTAGAGTCAATTGGCGTGTTGGCCTTTGTGGAAGTC
Source organism: Hoylesella shahii (assembly GCF_937990675.1). Classification (NCBI taxonomy): domain Bacteria; kingdom Pseudomonadati; phylum Bacteroidota; class Bacteroidia; order Bacteroidales; family Prevotellaceae; genus Hoylesella; species Hoylesella shahii. Next base: position 5,589 of record NZ_CALKQY010000041.1, read on the forward strand.
ATTTGCGCAGCCACTGAGTCGTTAGTGGGCATTTGTGTTTTTGTGTTTTGTGTAGTGCAAGCCATCAAAGCCCAAACAGCAAGCAGAAATATAACAAATCTACTCATAATTTATTGATGCGTTTGCCCAAAGCACCATATACCACTTTAGCCACGAGCGGTTTGCTAGTCTCTTCGGTTAGTCCGTGTCCCAGTCGGCCGTAGATAAATGGCACTTCAAGTCCTTTAATACAATAGTGTGTGATGTTGGCCACCAGTTCAACGTTATCGATATCGAATTCGCCATCCGCTTTGCCCTCGGCATACACCTTTCTAAATAGTTCAATTTCGTCTTCGTCGAAGTTTTTTCGCATTTTCTCCACTGTCCAGATGTTTCTAAAGAACTCAGCACGAAGGTTACCATTTCGCACCACCGTTTCTTTAATCATGCTCAGGTGAGTGTATATCAGCTCGATAATCTTGTCTTGCGGACTTATTTTTTTTGCGGCCACCTCGTCTAGCTTGTCCGATAGTCGTTCCAGTTCGGCTTCTATCACGGCATAGTACACGTCTTCTTTCCTATTAAAATAGGTGTAGAGTGTGCGTCGGCCTTTTCCAGAAGCCACGGCAATATCGTTCATTGTGGTGTTAGCCACGCCGTTTCGTGCGAAAAGTTGGCGCGCCACGTCCACAAGCTTTTGTCTAGTTTTAGAAATGGACATTTTCTTTCTCCTTTCTCTAATTTAAATGCTGGTTGGGCGTTATTGCACACAACCTTGTTACTGTGCAAATTTATCGTTTTTTTGTTGGATAAACAAATTATTGGTTAGTTTTTTAGAGAGAGGCCGCCTTGCTTTTGGTATTTCTGTAAATTGAGAAGAGTATATTATCTTTGTGCAGTAAAACCAAGATAAACACTCCTCTCATATACTGAGTGCAGGACAAAGACACGATAAAATCTGAGAGTCAGTTCCATTTGTCTGTGGCAAAACGTGGTTAAGCCTTAAAAAGTTTCCTGTCATAAGTCATTCAATACATTCTACACAAGTTGAAAACTAGCTGTCAATGGCGTATTACTTCTGCGTTTTTCATGATGTTGCCTCCGTTGGCCGTGGGCAGCATGCCCTGCAATCGCTCGCACTGGTGGTGGCAAGCGCACGTGTTCTCTGTGCCGTTGCCTACTCGCGCGTGTATGAAGTATAATCGTTTTGTCTAACTTTTAGTAATAATTTTAACATTGTGAGTGCCTTTTTTTCCACCAATCGTTCACCTTGCCGCAAAAAATCGATTCTCGCGAAGGTTTGTTTTGGTGCCAAAAGGGGGCAGTCGTGTATGCAGACAAAATGAATTTTTATTTAAAACGACCGCCACTAATACCCGTTTTGGGGCGATTTGCAGCAAAATGAAGTGCGTTTTGGTGCTAAACGCGGTGCAATATGCCGCTAAACGCAGTGCGTTTTGGTGCTAAATGCAGTGCGTTTTGCCGCTAAATGCAATACGTTTTGGTGCAAAATGCAAGGTGAATTGGTGCTAATTGCGAGTCGAAAAGCATAAATATCCGCTGCAATGGTATAAATTAAACCTTTTAGAACCATGAAAAACATGGCCGAAAAGGGTGAAATAGTCGTTAAAAAGTGGGTTTTTAGGGGCTAAAAGCAGGTTGTTGGGCTTTAAAAAAGACGAGCCAGCAACCCAAATAGAAAGGCAAAATGGTGCAAAATGCAGGTTTTGCTCTTAAAAACAGGCAAAACAAACAACGAGAAAAGCCCAAAATAGGGGTGATTTACCTACTTTATGGCCTACATTTTCGCTAGAATGAAACGAAAATTAGAGCTATATTGTAAAATAAAAGATAATAATTTAAGATTTTGGTTTGATGAGTTTGTTAGTTGATGAACTTGTGAGTTGATGAGTTTGCGAGTTAGTAAGTTGGTCAGTTTATGCCTTTGGTAGGTGTTGGGTTTTAGCGAGTTTGCAAGCCAGTGAGTTGACTTGCCCTGCACTCCGCTCACTTTGTAGAAATACTAAAAGTCAAAACGACTTCATTGTGAATCTTAAGAATGTTTCTTTATTCTGATGCATTGGAGCGGTTGTATGCTGTTTTTAGGAATACTTCTAACAAAAAAAAGCAGGCACAAGACTGGTTTCCCAGTTGCTTGTGCCTGCCTTTTTAAAAGCGTATTTATTGTGTGAAGCGTCTACAAACAGGTGCTTGATTCGTTGTAGGCCATCATTCCACGTTTATTTCCATTTTAGTTCCTGAACACCAGCTTGCCATCAAGGGCGTCGATGAGGATGGGTTTGTCGCGACTAACCTCGTCGGATAGTATTTTCTTGCTGAGGTCGTTAAGCACATAGCGTTGGATGGCGCGCTTAACAGGTCGTGCCCCAAACTCTGGGTCGTAGCCAAGGTCGGCCAAAAGGTCGATGGCCTCGTCGCTAACGTCTATCTTAAAGCCCTGCTCGGTAAGCATTCGGTGAACCGAACGCATCTGCAATCGAACCACTTCGGCAATTTCTTTCTTGGTGAGTGGCAAGAACATGATGGTTTCGTCGATACGATTGAGAAACTCTGGGCGTATGGTTTGTTTCAGCATGTCCATTACTTTTTGGCGCGTTTCGTCTAAAACCTCGTCGCGATTGCCCTCGCTGAGGTTGGCGCACTGTTGCTGGATGTACTGCGAACCAAGGTTTGAGGTCATGATGATGATGGTGTTTTTGAAGTTCACCGTGCGCCCCTTGTTGTCGGTTAGCCTACCATCGTCTAGCACTTGTAGCAGAATATTGAATACATCGGGGTGTGCTTTTTCAATCTCGTCGAAAAGAACCACGCTGTAAGGCTTACGTCTTACGGCCTCGGTAAGCTGTCCGCCCTCGTCGTAACCCACATATCCCGGAGGTGCACCGATGAGCCTAGACACGCTGAACTTTTCTTGATACTCGCTCATGTCGATACGTGTCATCATCGATTCGTCGTTAAATAGGTATTCGGCCAAGGCCTTCGCCAACTCCGTTTTGCCCACACCCGTTGTACCAAGGAAGATAAACGAGGCAATGGGACGCTTGGGGTCTTGCAGTCCGGCCCGACTTCTGCGCACGGCATCGCTAACAGCGGCGATAGCTTCCTCTTGCGCAATAACGCGTCGATGCAGCTCTTCTTCGAGGTGCAACAGCTTTTCGCGTTCGCTTTGCAGCATTCGTGTTACGGGAATACCCGTCCAGCGACTCACCACTTCTGCAATGTCGTCGGCCGTAACCTCCTCGCGCACCATGCCTTCACCGCCCTGTGCAGCCTGCAGTTGCATTTTAATGCTTTGTATATCATTGTCAAGCTCCTTCAGCTTACCATACCTAATTTCGGCTACACGTTCATAGTTACCCTCGCGTTCGGCTCTATCAGCCTCGTGGTTCAGGCGTTCAATCTCCAGTTTGTCTTGCTGAATTTTGTTTACCAGTTCCCTTTCGCTTTCCCATTTGGCCCTGAACGCCTTTTCTTGTTCGCGCAGTTCGGCAATGTCCTTATCCAGTTGAGCCATTTTCGGTTCATCGTTTTCGCGCTTAATGGCTTCGCGTTCAATCTCCAATTGCATTAGTCGGCGCGTAATTTCGTCCAACTCTTCAGGCACCGAGTCGCGTTCCATTCGCAATTTTGCGGCCGCCTCGTCCATCAAGTCGATGGCTTTATCGGGCAAAAAGCGGTCGGAGATGTAGCGTTCAGACAGTTGTACGGCGGCAATACAAGCATCGTCCTGTATGCGCACCTTATGATGGTTTTCGTAACGCTCCTTAATACCGCGCAAAATAGAAATGGCGCTAACCTCATCGGGTTCGTTTACCATCACCGTTTGGAAGCGGCGCTCCAGCGCTTTATCTTTTTCGAAGTACTTTTGATACTCGTTTAGGGTTGTGGCCCCAATTGCTCTAAGTTCGCCACGCGCCAAAGCAGGCTTCAAGATGTTGGCCGCATCCATTGCGCCTTCGCCTCCTCCGGCTCCAACGAGCGTGTGAATTTCGTCGATAAAGAGAATAATCTGCCCGTCGGCGGTGGTCACCTCCTTGATAACGCTTTTTAGTCGTTCCTCAAATTCCCCCTTATATTTGGCCCCAGCAACCAGTGCACCCATGTCAAGCGAATAGAGTTGCTTGTCTTTAAGGTTCTCGGGCACATCTCCGCGCACAATACGTTCGGCCAAACCCTCAACGATGGCCGTCTTACCCGTACCGGGTTCGCCTATCAAAATGGGGTTGTTTTTGGTGCGGCGCGAAAGGATTTGCAACACGCGACGTATCTCGTCGTCTCGTCCGATAACAGGGTCGAGCTTTCCGTTGCGTGCATCTTCCACCAGATTTTTGGCATATTTCTCCAGCGACTGATAGTTTTCGTCGCCCGATTGCGATTTCACTTGCTGTCCTTGCCTAAGGGCTTCGATGGCAGCGCGCGCGTCTTTTTCGGTGCATCCAGCATCTTTCAGAATGCGAGCCGCCGACGAATTAACGGCCAATAAAGCGAGGAAGAGTGGTTCAACCGAGACAAACTCGTCGCCAAGCCCCTTTGAAAGCTCTTCGGCCTTCAACAAAACGCTGTTGGCCTCGTTACTAAGATAGGGCTTACCGCCCTCAACGCGAGGCAGATGTTCGGCCTCCGAATTGGCCAGCGAGGTTACCTGCATGGCGTTAACGCCAAGTTTTTGGAAGATGTAATTGGTTACATCGGGAGCTTTTTCTAATAAAGCCTTGAGCAGATGCACAGGTTCGATGCTCTGTTGTCCGGCTCGTTGTGCAATGTTAACGGCTTCTTGAACCGTTTCTTGCGCTTTAATAGTATATTTGTCGAAGTTCATTGTCAATATGTTTAATTTGTTATGATTGTCTGACTTATTGTCTGCTATATCCTATTCAAACAGTGTGCCGAGGATGTTTTGTGTGACAATTTGTCGGTTTTGCGACTATTTTTCATGTAAAGCATAAAATATTGTCGGAAAATTTGTCACATAGATTTTTTTTCCTACCTTTGTCCCAACCGTACAAAACGGTAGGTAAAGTATTCAATTTAAACAATCACCAACGTTAAACCCTTTTAACTAAAAAGATATCGAACATGGCAAACAATGAACTTTTGATGAATGCCAACGAAGTTGTGGCGTTCTTGCAGAAACCGTCTTCAGAATTTACGAAAGAAGACATTGTACGTTTTATTCAAGAAAATGAGATTAAGATGGTGAACTTTATGTATCCTGGGGGCGATGGCAAGCTGAAAACCCTCAATTTCATCATCAACAATCTGGCTTATCTCGACACAATTCTTACTTGTGGCGAGCGTGTAGACGGCTCCAGCCTATTCTCTTTCATTCAAGCAGGCAGCAGCGACCTCTACGTACTGCCTCGTTTCTCATCGGCTTTCGTCGATCCGTTCGCCGAAATTCCTACGCTTTGCATGCTGGCTTCTTATTTCGATAAAGACGGCAATCACCTTGAAAGTTCTCCCGAATACACCCTTGCAAAGGCTGCAAAGGCTTTCCGCGACGTTACGGGTATGGAGTTTCATGCCATGGGCGAACTAGAATATTATGTTATTACGCCCGATGAGGAGGTGTTCCCAGCAGTTGATCAGCGTGGTTATCATGAGTCTATGCCTTATGCTAAAACAAACGACTTCCGCACGCTGTGCATGTCGTACATTGCCAAGGCTGGTGGCCAAATTAAATACGGACACTCTGAAGTGGGTAACTTTAGTCAAGACGGCCTAATTTACGAGCAAAACGAAATCGAATTTTTGCCCGTTCCTGTTGAAAAGGCTGCCGACGAACTAATGATTGCTAAGTGGATTATTCGCAACTTGGCTTATCAGATGGGCATGAACGTTACCTTCGCACCGAAAATCACCACGGGTAAAGCCGGTTCGGGTATGCATGTACACATGCGCTTGATGAAGGATGGCAAGAGTGTGATGGTTGAAAATGGTAAGCTAAGCAACACTGCTCGCACGGCTATCGCTGGTTTGATGCAGCTTGCAGATAGCATCACCGCCTTTGGTAACAAGAACCCCATGGCTTACTTCCGCCTTGTTCCTCACCAAGAGGCACCCACCAACGTTTGTTGGGGCGACCGCAACCGCTCTGTTCTTGTACGTGTGCCCCTGGGTTGGGCTGCCGGTGTTGACATGATGCACAAGGCCAACCCCCAGCAACCGGCCGAAACGCCCGACACTTCGATGAAACAAACCTTCGAAATGCGTTCGCCCGATGGTTCGGCCGACGTTTATCAGCTGCTTGCTGGCTTGTGTGTTGGCTGCCGTTATGGTTTTGAATTGCCCAATGCACTCGAAATAGCAGAGCAGACTTACGTGGATGTAAACATTCACGATGCTGCGAATGCCGATAAGCTTAACCGCCTAGGACAATTGCCCGACAGCTGTGTGGCATCGGCCGACTGCCTAGAACGTCAACGCAAAGTGTACGAAGCTTATGGCGTATTCTCTACGGCAATGATTGATGGTATTATCAAACAATTGCGCGACTTTAACGACAGCAATCTGCGTAAAGAAGTAGAAAATCGTCCAGAAGAATTGAAAGAGCTTGTTGAACGCTACTTCCATTGTGGGTAAGGTTTACGAAGGGAAACTAATTATACCATAAATGTAGAACCAGAACAAGGGTGGGGCAATACGCCCTGCCCTTGAACTGGCTTTTTTTTGTTTAGGCTTTTGCCTTATACTTCACGCTTATAACTCATGTCTAAAAGAAAAATGCGTGCTCTAATCGGTGGCCGCGAGGCACGCCAGCGCAGCTATTGGTGGGCCAAAGTGCGTATCACAACATACATCACACTGGTGGTTTTGCAGTTAATTCTTATTGTGTACGCTAGTTATTGGGGACTTCCACACGTTGGCTTTACAGGATTGTTGTGGCAACTTATTGCCACTTCCTCGCCGGCTTTACTGTTTGTTTACGTAGTGTTGATTATCGTGGTAGGTGTTAAGATGAACCGAATAACCACCTACGAGGAACGACATAAAAGTCCTAACTTTGAAGAAGAAGAGCGAAAATGGCGCAAAAATGCTGGCTTACTTGGGCTGATGCTCGTAGTGCTAATCATGATTGGCGGGTTTATTGCTGGCAGCATGGGGGTGTTTAATTACGTGAAGGACTTAAAAAGCGGAACCAAAATTGAGCTTATGACCTTAAACGAGGTGTTGTATAAGCATCATGTGGCACGCTCAAAACGCGTATATGATTTGTTTTTTCCAAAAGTTGGAGCAGGAGAATATACTATGTGTTTCGCTAGTTGTAGTGAAAAAGACAAATGGGGGCTAACGAAAAATCATTATTTTAAATTCTCGCAGTACGAAACAGATGCAGTAGACCAAGTGCTACGCGGTGTTTTGGTGAACGACAAGGCTTTTTCAGCCCTGCAGTTTATGGAAGAAACCGACGCCAAAGGTTTGCGCGGACGTGGTTTTAGAGAAGGACTTATCAATGGCGGAACGCCTGCTATGTATCTTGTTAGGTACTATCCACTCAGCCATGTCTTTATCAATGCCACGCCTGTGCAGGGCAAACAGTAAGGCATGGGGTATAAGTAACGAGTCTCTTGTCCACGTCTGCCAGCCGTTGTGTGGTTTGGGCAATGTCTTTTTCAATAAGGTTTGTATGCCAAAGATACGTACCAGCGAGCCTTATGGCTCGTTTTGTTAAGGTGACGTAAGGCATATCCACATGTTTAGCGCGGATTTTGTAGCGAATAAATACGACATAACCATAGATAAGATGAAAGAAATTAATTATAAGGAGATGAAATTTAATCCTTTCAACCTGTTAGGAAAGGAATGGATGTTGGTGTCTGCGGGTAATGAACAGGACGGGTGCAACACGATGACCATTAGTTGGGGGCACTTAGGTTGCCTGTGGGGACACAACGACCCCACGGCAGTTATCTATCTGCGCCCATCGCGTTACACAAAGACGTATGTGGATAAGGAAAAGTATTTCTCGCTGTGCGTTATGGATAGCAACTTTAAAAAGCAAATGGCCTACCTGGGGAGTGTGTCGGGGCGCGATGAGGACAAGATAGCCAAGGCAGGACTTACCAAAGTGTTTGCTGACGAAACGGTATATTTTAAGGAGGCCAAGCTTGTGCTTATCTGTAAGAAACTGTATGCCGCTGAATTGCAGCAGAGTGGTTTCGTGTATCAGGAAACACTCGACGAGAGCTATCCCAAACGCGACCTCCACACAATGTACGTGGGAAAGATAGAGAAAGTGTTGGTGCGAGATGATGAATATGTGGGCATGGATGCCCCCTTTAAGAAGTAATCCGTATCTGACTAGATAGTACCTAAAAGCGCTACCCAAAGTTGCTTTTTAGAGGCAACTATAAATCTAAAATCGTTTTGGGATGTGGGCAATAAAGTGTTTGTCATTGTTAGCCATGTTGCTAGTGCCCCTTTTTGTACATGGCCAGCATGTGCAAGGGCCTTGTTATGTTGTCGATGGTAAAACTTATGCCTTTGTTTCTTCAACCAACGAACTGGGCATAGAGAAAGAACTGAGCGAGCACATCGCCCAAAACTTGCCCATGATACTATATGATGGTACGTCTTTTCGGTTTGTTGTGTCTGCAACGATAGGCAAGCGGGGCCGACTTAAACAGCTAAGTCTGGTAAACAAAAAGAGTTTTAAGGGCAACATGTGGGTTTGGAAAGACGTAAAAAAGATGCTGAATGCCGTTCAATTTAAACCTGCATCGTATGGTGGAAAGCCCATTAGCTATTCTTTCGTGTTTCAAATAAAGGTGGATTTTACAACTTGGCGGTAGGCATTGGTATGGCTCGTAGAAGTTTTGGCCTGTGGAATATATTACGAAGGCATGCCGTTTAGAAAGCTGTTTGCTACAAAGTGACCATAATCGTGCAGCTTTCAGTTCTTTTATGATGAACCTGTTTTTGTTAAATGTAGTATTTATATTTTACAAAACGCGCTCTGTTCGCTGCTCCCTTCTAGCATAAATTAAGGCTTTTGTGTAGGCTATTAGCGCATATTTGCAGCCTTACGTGTTTCTTTTTCTGTCCGTTTTTTGGCATATTACCTGTATTTTGCACCATTTAGCCTTTCTATTTTGGTTGCCGAATTGTGTTTTTTCAATCCGAAAAAGCAGTATTTAGCCCCTAACCCCCCACTTTTTAATGGTTGTTTTGCACTTTTGGGTCATGTTTTTCATGGCTCGAAAAGGTTTTGTTTATACAATTGCTGTGGATGTTTATGTTTTTCGTCTCGCATTTAGCAGCATTTTACACTGCATTTTGCAGCATTTTACCTTGCGTTTAGCAGCAAAATGCACTGCGTTTAGCATCAAAACGCACAGCATTTAGCGACATATTGCATTGCGTTTAGCACCAAAACGCAGTACTTTTAGCGGCAGATAGCCCTAAGATGGGGTAAATGGCGGTTATCTTAAATAAAAATTCATTTTGCCCGCATCGCATGTTGGCCCCTTTTTTGCATCAAAACAAACCTTCGCGAGAATCGATTATTTGCGGCCTGGTTGGAGTTTTGTGGATAAAAAGGCACTCATAATGTTAAAATTTATTCTTAAAAGAAGACAAAGACGGACGAGTTAACGGGCAAGTTGGTCAACAAGTGGCCCAGCTTATTAAACCCTTACTAAGGGCTTAACAATCTCTATGCGCATGCCTAGCGCAGTAACCATGTTATAGAACTTGGCCGCACTGGGTATAATGTCTCCACTCTCAACTCGCGAAATGTAGGATTTACTGGCGTGTATGCGTTTAGCCAATTCTGCTTGTGTTACTTTTGCCTCTTTTCGCGCATCTAAGAGTAGCTGTCCTGTATAAAAAGCGTATGCCTCTTCATCAAATTTTTCGCGTTCTGCAGTGCCTGGTTTGCCAAACTCGCGCTCTATCTCTTTACTGATGCTCGTTATCATTTTTTCTTTTGTACTCATAGTAATCCTCCATTATTTTAATTGCTCTGTCTATTTCTGTTCTTGGCGTTTTCTGAGTTTTCTTTTGGAAACCATTGAACAATACAACAATTCGATTGTTGTCGAAAATAAAAAAGATACGGTAGATATTGCTCTCGTATTTAATTCTTAATTCATACAAACCTCTCAATAGGTGTTTGATGAATTTTATCGGAAGTCTGTCTTCTCTTTCTAGTAGTGAGAGGGCATAAAGCACCTTTCGCCGCTCTTTGTCATGCAGCGTTGCCATAAAGTCTTTATAATAACTGCCAAAGGCAACGATTTCTCTTCTCATCGACATTGTATTTAATGCTACAAAGATACGGAAAAGTTTTAATATATTGAAACTTTTTCGTTATTTCCTTCCTGTTTTGTGCGAACAATCTAATTACAATAGGTAAGCTTGTTAGCTATGGCAGCAGGTTTATATGAGTTGCGACAAGCGTATGCTCCGCAAGAGCGTTTGTTATATAACGTTTGGCAAAGGCACATAGTTTGTGCACGTTACAGGCTCAACCTAAACACCCGTGTGGCGTGCGGACGAACCTTTGTCGTAAAGCTATGCTTAACGGCGTGAAGTTTTTCGCCCGTCCATAAGTCACGGCATTGATAGCGTTTGTTGGCATCAAGTGCAGGAATTTTCGAGAAGTTGAAAGTGGCTTCAAGTTGTTTGTTAGCCATGTTGGTAACAGAGAGGGCCACATCACCATTCTCCAAGTCCTTGGCAAACGTCACAAGACTGTCTGCATCTGATATTAAGTCGGCCTGTTGCCCCATTCGGTCTTGGTTAAGAGCGATGAGGTTGCGATTGGTTAGTATCTTCAAGTCTTCTTTTGTCACAGTGTTGGCACGTGGATCAAAGGATAATGCCATGGGCGATGACCACATGCACCACAGCGCAAACTGGGTGGCATATTCGTCTTGCGTCATGCCTGGCGTGCCAAAACATAAGTCGTTCGAGGATTTTCCCTTGCCATGCAGGCCCGTACAAAGCATGTCTGCATCGTTAAAGCGGTTTACACCAGAATACAGAGCAATATCTTTCATTGCTTTAATACTTTCTACCACGCCCGTACCACCTGGTTCGCAGGACCATCTGTCGCGCACATCAGCACTCACACGCCAGCAGCTACCGCCCGATTCAGCTCCCCAAAGCCATGGTTTTCTGTCGCCCCATTCGCAGATATAGAGCGTAATAGGACGCGAAACAGCTTTGAAAGCATCGCCCAAACGGCGATAGCGCACAATGGCAGAATCTCGTTCGGTGGGTGCATGGCAGTAGTCGCACTTCACAATGTCCACATTCCATTGGGTATATTGCTCGGCATCAGTTAGTTCGTAGCCATACGAGCCAAACGCACCAGCACATGTTTTGTTGGCAGCATCAGTGTAAAGTCCAAATTTCATGCCCTTGCTGTGCACATAATCAGCAACGGGTCGTAGTCCGTTAGGAAATCGTTTAGGGTCGGGTAGTGGCTTTCCATCGTCTGTACGTTGACGTGCTTGCCACAAATCGTCCATCATGATGGTGTTCCATCCAGCCTCAAACAGACCGTTAGCTTTAAACATGTCGGTCACACTTTTAACAATAACCTCCGAAACATCGCCTTCAACCGAGTTCCACGACAACCAACCCATGAAAGGAAGTGGCAAAGGCAGGTTGTTTTGCACATTCAGGGTAACGCGTTCTTCGCACACTAGCCCGTTGTGGGTGCATGTGATAGTGTAAACATACGTGCCAGGCTTCTTTATCTTACCTTCCACGAGATTGCGTTGGGCGTTCCATTTAAGTCCTGCAGGCAGTCCTTTTACTCCTAATACAGCGTTGGCATGTGATGAATTTACTTTTTGCATAAAGCGCACATTGGGTTGCGAGAAAACGCTTTTAGCGCAATGCAAACCACTCTCGGCAGCGGCCACGAGCGGCACGAGTAGTAAAAGAAACGTGGAGATTAGATATTTCATATTCGAATATAAAAATTGATATATGTGCATAGAAAGGTGGAAAAGGCTCGAGTGAGAAGCCTTTATAGGTCGTCTTCGATAGCAGTGCTTTTGGCGTATGCTGTGCTTTTGGCCTCGAAGAAATCGGTTTTCACCATGTTGGCATTGGCATATTGAGCCACCCAGCGCATGTTTTCGGGTTCTTCAACGTTGTCTTCAAACAAATTGTCGAAACCAAGACTGCGCCAACGCATGTTGCCAAGATAGCGAATATAGTCGTAAACCATTTGTGCGTTCAGTCCTTGCACATCATCGCCAATGACATATTGGCCCCAAGCAATTTCTTGTCGCACCCCTTCGCGCATCATTTCCTCGTACACCTTCACTTTTTCGGGCGTGAAGTATTCGGGTTCTTCTTTCTTCATTTCCTGAATAATATTGCGGAAGAGCCACAGGTGCGTGTTTTCATCGCGGTTGATGTAGCGAATTTCTTGTGCCGAGCCCGACATTTTGCCATTGCGAGCAAGGTTGTAGAAGAACATAAAGCCACTATAAAAATAGATACCTTCGAGGATATAGTTGGCCATGAGCGTTTTCATGAGCGACGCCTTGTCGTTATTGGCGTAGAACTCGTTGTAGCAGTCGCCGATGAAAGTGTTGCGTCGCAGCAGGTGTTCATCGGTTTTCCACTGGTAAAGAATATCGTTTCGCTCTTCGGGAGAGCAAATTGTGTCGAGCATATAGCTGTAACTCTGACTGTGAACGCACTCTTGGAAAGCCTGGATATGCAAGCATAAATTCACCTCGTTGGCAGTGATAAACTCGGTGAGTGAGGGCAAGTTGGCGCTTTGCAGTGAGTCTAGAAACACCAAAAAGCTCAAAATTTTATCGTAAGCCTTACGTTCAGCTGGTGGCAACAGCGGATAATCTTTGGTGTCTTGCGTGAGGTTAATCTCTTCAGGAATCCAGAAATTGTTCATTGCCTGCCTATACCAGTCGCTCGCCCACGTATATCGCATGTTGTTAAAGTCGTTAAGATTGGTGGTGTTTCCGCCAATCATGCGCCTCAATCTCAGGTCGGTATCGCCCTGTGGATTAAACAAGGCGTTCTTTTTTAGTTTATTATTCATTACAAATGATGCTATTTAGCTAGTTGATAATATGTTGTAGGGTTAGGAAGCACAGCTTTCGCACTCTTCCACCTCAAGCGATTTGCTACGCACATAGTAGATGGTTTTCACCCCACTTTGCCATGCCAGCAGATAGAGATTTAGCAATTGGCGCATGGTATAGTTGTTGGTGATGTAGAGATTAACGCTTTGTGCTTGGTCGATGTGTCGTTGGCGGATGCCAGCAGCGCGCATACTCCAAGCCTGATCAGTTTGATAAGCACCTTTATAATGCCAAAAGGTGCGGTCGGAGAGTGCAGGTGCCACGCGTGGAAGCATAGCCCCTTTCTTCTCTTCCAAGAAAAAGCGTTGCATAACGGGGTCGAGTCCAGCAGTAGTAGCGGCCACAATGCTGGTGCTACTTGTAGGAGCGATGGCCAAGAGGTAAGCGTTGCGCATGCCTTGTGCCTTAACGCGCATAGCCGTTTGTTGCCATTGTGGCGAGAGATAACCACGTTTTTCGAAGTAATCGCCCGTTTGCCAGTCGCTTCCTTCAAAGTAGGCATAGGCCCCTTTTTCTTTTGCGAGTGCCGAACTGGCTTCTATGGCAGCGCGGTTGATACGTTCAAACACATCGTCTACAAACTGCAGATGAGCTTCGCTTTCCCATTTAATGCCTCTGATGGCCAAAGCATGGTGATAACCACTAACACCCAGTCCGATGCTACGATATCGATGATTGGTTATTTGTGCGTAAGGCACGGGATAGAAATTGAGGTCGATAACATTGTCTAGTGCTCTAACCACAGTTGCAACCACATCGTTTAGGTACTCTTCGTTTTCTAGAGGCAAGTTGCCCAGCGACAAACTGGCAAGGTTGCACACCACAAAGTCGCCTGGTCTTACGGTTTTTACCACCACGGTGTCGCCCTCTTTTGTAATCACTTCGGTGCTAAGCTCCTCAATAGGACGCATGTTTTGTGCAATCTCAGTGCAGAGATTAGAACAATAGATAATGCCATTATGTCCGTTGGGGTTAGCTCTGTTAACGATATCTCGGTTGAAGGTGAAGGGTGTTCCCGTTTCAACGGCCGAGCGAAGCACCAGGCGTATCACGTCTTTCACGGTCATTGTGCGACGCGAAAGGCGTTTATCGGCCACGCATTCGTGGTATTTTTCTTCCCATGCTGCACCGTAAAAATCTTCCAGCGCATAGCCTTTGGTGGTGAGAACCTCGTTGGGACAGAACATGTGCCACTCTAGATTGAGGTCTTGTTGGGCCATTTTCCAAAACAAATCGGGGTAACATACGGCAGGGAAAATGTCGTGCGCCTTCATTCTATCGTCGCCATTGTTGGTGCGAAGTTGTAGAAATTCGGGTAAGTCTTTGTGCCAAACGTCTAAGTAAACGGCCACAGCGCCTTGGCGAACACCTAGTTGGTCTACAGCCACAGCAGTGTCGTTAACCAGCTTCATCCATCTAACCACACCGCCAGCAGCACCTTTAAATCCGCGTATGCGACCACCAGCTGCTCTCACTTTACCAAAGTAAAGTCCCATGCCACCGCCGAACTTGCTTACTTGTGCAAAGTTGTCGATGCTGCGGTATATGCCTTCAAGACTATCGGGCACTGTGTCTATGAAGCAGCTTGAGAGCTGATGGAAAGGCTTACGCGCATTGGCAAGGGTGGGCGTAGCCATGGTCACTTCCAGTCGGCTCAGCATATCGTAGAACTTTTTCACCCAATGCAGACGGTTTTCGCCCTCGTTCATCGCCAGGTGTAAGGCAATGCCGAGGAACATTTCCTGAACACTCTCAACAGGTTTATGAGTAAACGACCTGATAACATAACGCTTGATAAGGAGGTCGAGCCCCGAATAGTTGAGCAGTTTGTTGCGTTCTTCGTCGATAAACGAAGCAGCTTCTTGTAGTTCGCTGTCGCTATAAGCCTCGGCAATATATGTTCCGTAAAGGTTTTGACTGGCTAGATGGCGCACCTTTTGCGCAAAATTTTGCAGGTCTTCCACCTGTTCGAAAGCCTGCAAGTCGCGTTGTAGGCGATAGCAAAGCAGGCGTGCAGCAATAAATTCCCAGTCGGGAGTCTCGGCCGATGTAAGTTCCACGGCAGCTTTTATTAGTGCCGAGAGTTTGTCGCGACCATTCATGTCGGCCTTAACAAAGCCCATAAACTTCTCTGTAAGTGCCGAAATGGGGTATAGTTCGGGCGAGAAATCCGACGCGATGCCTTTCAAAGCAGGCGCAATTTCGGGTTGTTGTAGGGTGTTTGCAATCTTGTTGAGCGCTTTACGTTGTTCGGTTCTCTGCCAACGAAACAAGATGTAGCTTTTAGCCTCGGCGTAAAAGCCTCTTTGCATCAGGCTTTTTTCCACCTCGTCTTGAATACATTCAACGTTTTGTTTGGCGGGATTGGTGATAATAATTTGCTCAACAGCGATGGCCACATCGTTAATTTCGTCGTCAACGATGGCTCGCCCAGTGCTTATAAAACTTTTTTTGATGGCCGTGGCAATCTTTTCCCTATCGAAAGGGGCCGTTGAGCCATTTCTCTTGGTTATGTCCATGAGGTGATTTAGACTTGCTTTTGATTTAAAAAAACTTTTCGTGGCGTTCCCTAATCCCACGAGTGAAACGGCACTTTTAAGAATGGGCAGGTCTTCTGACTTTGTTCTAATTCTCTTCGCCTTCCCGATTCGGTGCGCATACCTGGCGCTGTTGTTCCGAAACAGTGGCACACGTTGTGGCGCGTATTTAAAAAAAACTGCATTGTGCAGCACGTTTAGTTGCTTGTTAGCGCCCGTCTTTGGAAGAAAACCATAAAAAACTTACAGCTGCGGGACAGTCGAGGAATTGCACCCCGTTCCCTTTTAATTGCCTAGCGCGTGGCTATGGCAAACCAATTCTGCTACAAAGGTAAGCATTTTGCTGCAAAGGGCGAAACATTTATGTGCCGTTATGAGGGTGATAAATGAGTTTTGGTTGGGGTTAAGGCTTTTCGGAAATTAATGTTTACCTTTGTATCAAACAAACATAATAAAGTATTTTGATTAATGATGGAAATAGGAAGTAAAGCCCCCGAGGTGTTGGGGCACGACGAAAATGGTAATGAAGTGCGCCTAAGTCAATTTAAAGGCAAAAAACTAGTGTTGTATTTCTACCCCAAGGACCTCACTTCGGGCTGCACAACACAAGCTTGCAACCTCAGAGATAACTACGAAGAGCTGAAGAAACAAGGCTACGAAGTGGTGGGTGTGAGCATAAACGACGAGAAATCGCATAAAAAGTTTATCGAGAAAAACAATTTGCCTTTCCCCCTTATTGCCGATGTAGACCAGACCTTGGTGCAACAATTTGGTGTTTGGGGCGAGAAAAGCATGTACGGACGCAAGTATTTTGGCACCTTCCGCACCACGTTTATTATCAACGAAGAGGGTGTTATTACGCGCATTATGCAGCCCAAAGAAATTAAAGTGAAGGAACACGCACAGCAGATATTGGGTGAGTGAGACCTGTAAATGCGCACATGCTTTCACCAACTTATGCTCCACCTTATCATAGGCATAATGGGTACGATGCTAACTTGTTTCCATTGGGTGTCTTCGTGGAAGAGAGCGTAGGGGTTGTGCCTGTTAAACACGTTGAACACAGATAGGGATAGTTCTCGTGTGTGCTTTCTCCGCTTGGAGATATAGTTATAGGCGAGGTCTGTTCGGAAATAGTTTTTGATAGAGATGGCGTTAATATCCGACATCTGTTGTCTATCGTAGATGTGGCGATAATATTCGTCGGGATGAATGTAACCTGTTGAAAGATTTTTCCAGTGGGGCGGTGCGATACCTTGGTAAGTGCCGATGGGAAGCGTGAGGCGATTGCCTGAAGCAAACGCTATGTTGCAAGCCACGTTGTGTTCGGCTGTTCCTTTGCGTGTTACTCGCCTCACAAAGGCATATTGTAGTTGACAGTTAAGAATGTGCCGCCTATCAAACTTATAGGGAAAGGTTCTGCCATAGTTGATAGAAGGATAGGTACGGGTGGTTTTAGAGAGCGTGTAGGCCAATGAAGCAGTAAAGGTTGGCAGGATGATTGCCGAACTTGCTTCAAGTCCAAATGAGCGACCTGTGCCACTCGTAGCCTCTTCTTCCCAAGTAGAAGTGTTCAACCCAAAGGCATTGATAGGGTTAGTATAGGAGAGCAGGTTATCCATCTTTCTATAATATGCTCCAATTGTGGCATTTATTTTTCTGTCTTCAGTCCATGTTTTTTTGATAAAGGTGCCTGCGTAAAATTGGTTTGTTTGCTCGTTGGGGAAGTATTTGTTGCTTGGCACTCTAATGTTGAGTGGCCAGCCAGTGGGTAATCCTTCTAAAATATGGTGAAATTGGTTTAGCCTATCGTATGCCAACTCTACACCCAGCCAAGGCTTGAAGTACCAATGGCTAAGCGCATGGAGGTCGATATTCACTGGCAGTTGCTCCTCGTGAAAGCTAACGTTCCCTCTTAGTCCTAGTTTCAGGTCGGCTCGTTTGGCAAATTTTAGGTCGGTTTCTGCAAATACAGCCCCACGTGTGCTAGGATTAGTCTGCACGTTGTTTATGCTTCGCTCGCTCGTTATGCTTCGTTGCGTGCCATTGGTAAACCTTTGGTTTTGAAAAGAAAGGCCTGCACGCATGGCCACATTTTGCCCCCAAGTGTGGGTTAGCATAGCTCTTAATGCCCATTCTTTTAGTTTAGAGGCGATAGCAACATGCGAACGGGTGTCGCTACTGTTAGGGGCGAAGTAATCAGTCTCTTGAATGGAAAACGCAGAAGTGTGGTAAGCCAAGAAATTAAAGCTGGTTTGTTCGCTCAACTTAGTGTCCCATTGTAGCTTGGTGGCAGTGGCTTTCCAGGCTTGATTGTTTCGTGTCTCTTGGTATTGGGTGTATTCGTAAAGGTCGTTTGTGTGGAAATAAAATGCCGAAAAGGTGTTTCGGAGATTGGGCTTATAGTCTAGTTTTACGCAAAGGTCGTAAAGGTCGACGCGCAGTTTGTCGTTGGTCTTATTCATCCAGTTCAGGATATAGGGCAGGATGGTGGTACGTGCAGAGAGTCTTACCGACATTTTATCATTAATCAACGGCAAGCTGGCGTGCAATCCGCAAAGGTAAGGCGATATATAAGCCTTACCGGTGCTCGGCGTGCCATAGTTGTTTTGGGGCGAAACGCTTATTAAAGCCGACGAATAGCTGCCACTCGTGGCTGGTAATCCCCCTTTGTAGAAGTCGGCTTTGTCGGCCATTTCGGGTGGAATAACCGAGAAAAGTCCCAGTAGGTGCGAGGTGATGTAAAGCGGAACACCATCGAAATGAAGTCCGTTGCCACTGGTGTCGCCACCCCTCACAAAGATGCCCAGCGTGCCTTCCATGCCAAACGAAGTGCCAGGTAAACTCAAAGTATGCCTTATTACATCGGGTTCGCCAATGATAGAGATGGTTGAAGCGGCCTGGCGAGCATTGTAACTAAACTCGCTACCATGGTTGTTGGAGGTAGTTGATGTGATGGTGGCTTCTTTTAAAGCAACGTTTTTGGGTACTATATATATGGTGTTGCCGTTCAGCTTACGAAGATCTACTTGTTTTGGCTCGTAAGCCACGTGCGAGATGGTGACAATTGTTGCCCCCACAGGTGAGTTAAAGCAACCAGTGCCATCGGTAACGGTTGTGTGTTCGGTGGTTTTGTTGTCAAACATTACACGGCAGCTGCGCACGGCGACTTGGGTGAGGCTGTCCCTAACCATGTATGTAGCAGTCTTGTTTTGTGCAAAAAGGCAAGCGTGCACACAAAAAACGACGATGAAGAGGGCAATGTTTCTCATCTGTTATTCGGGTAAGGAATTGTTGCAGTTCAACAAAGTCTCTTCGTAAGCGCCGAAAATGCCCACCCCGTTTTCGATGTTCGAGTAGATGGCGTTTTCTTCAAGCCATTGTGTAGGGTCTTGAAACGATTCGTAAGCTTGCATCTTCAACAGACTACTTTTAAGGTAACGGTCGTACTCTTCAGAAACGGCGATAAACGAGACAACGCTGCTGTAAAGCGGATAGAGGGTGAAGGTGGTGGGTGTGGCTGTTGGAAGCATTCGAATATAATGGTGATGAAGCTTCACTTTGTTGGCCTCCGTTGCCTGCATGTTAAATTGGTCGGTTCGTGGATAGTCGGTGCCGATGTCTTCTATCATTTTATAATTGGGGCGTATCACCACGGGGCGCATAATGGTGTCTTGGTCTTTGAAGAAGGCGCATGCCCAAAACGTTTCAGTGTTTTTCTTTATTTGGAATGCACGCTTTCTCTCCTTATCCTCTTTTCTTAACCTATGGATGGGCAGATGTTCGGGAAAGGTGGTGGTAGCGGTGAGGTCGGGGTGGTTTGGTGTTTGTATTTTTAGCGTGTACCTTCCGCCTCTCACAGGCTTAAAAGCCAATTGCCATTCGCCATACGCCACCTTGTGAAATTCGCCCACTAATTGGTTGAATTCATACAAGGTAACGATGGCTTCGGGAACTTCCTCGTATGCCGTATTGTTTAGTTCGTTGGTGTAGGTTAGCGTCAGCTTTTGCACTTTGTCGAGCGTGAGCAAGCAGTTTACCACAATTTGGCGCTGACCCATGATTGGCGTGTTAATCTCTTCTACGCAAGCGGTGAGCAAACCAACCAACGTTAGCACTATTAGCCATGTTTCGAGGCAGTTCTTTTTCATATCATTGGATATTAGGGTGCCAGTTTCACAGCGGCAGCTGTGGTTTTAATCGATTTGTCTTCGCCCGTTACCAGCTCAATTGTGAATTGTGCGGTTACGGGTGCAGGCACACTAACGTTATCTTTAAATCGCAGGTATATCTCTGCGGGTGCCATGGGCTTATAAGACAGGTATTGAGAAAGGCTTATTCCAACAATCTTTTTATAGTCTGTAATCACGTTTTTGTTGGAAGTCACGATGAAAGCGTGGTGTCGGAAGTAATCTTCAACAACAAAGAGGTCGGTTAATGATTGTCCAGGAGCTCGTCCTGCTATCTCTGCCGAAGACGTGATCTTAATGTCTTTGAGCCACGTAAGTCTGTAATCCACATACACTAGGTGTGCTGCAGGCATATCATAAACGGCTCTTGTATAACGATTCTCAAGCTGTTGCTTTAATCGCGTTTCTATAACAGGGTCTTCTTTATCGGCCATTTTGTCTGGCTTAGTGGAAAGCACTATGAAAGGTGGAAAGTCTATCAATAGGCTTTCACCGTACTTTTTGTACGCTTCTTGGTAACCTTCCCAATCTGGCTGCTTCTTTATGTCTTTAAAGTCTACATTGCAAGTGGTAAATCCTAGTATAAAATCGCTTGCTTTTAATGTTGTGTCTTTTTTTAGCGAACTTATTTTTGTTTGGACAAACCCTTGATGCGGTATTTGTTTAATGTAAGCATTGAAAGCCCATGCGTAGTTACATTCCCTAGCGGTGAGGAGATAATGAGTCCCCCCTCCGATTAACTCTTTCTCATCCTTAGGAGTGCAGGCAAGAAAAGAAAGTACGAGCAGCACTAGACTAATGTATTTTGTTCTCATCATTACTTATTATTTATTTGTTAATTGGTCTTATATGATGATATATTCTTTTGTTGTAACGGTAATTGTGTCCACCTGCCGACCAAATCTCCGCATTGGGGGAAAATTCTAGGCTGTTACTATTCCCGTTCCATCCCCAATTCATCAGTAGGTAGCGAGAGTTATTATCATAAACATTATATGTCCTATCGTATTCTCGGATACCCATAGATCTTGCAGCGTTAATGTGAAGTACTTCTTCGTAGTTACCAAGTGAAGGTTCTGTTTCTTCCTTAGAATAGTCTACGATAACAGGTTCCATTTTTAACAGGTGAATGTTATAAGAGGTCTGCCGTGTATTTTGCAGTTTCTAAATTGATATTTAGATTAGGTACATAATGGTTAAAAGCAGTATTATCATTCTCCTGCTCTTGATAGCCATCAAGGAAACTGTCTTGTTGGCATGCTGAACCGACTAGAATAAGTAGCCCAACAATTGTAGTAAATCTTGTTTTCATCGTTGTATTTTAGTTATTGGTTGATTTTGGTAATAGTTTCATTATCCGATGAAAGTTTTATAACGTTCAATAGGAAACGATGCTAGTCAATATGGTGAGAGCTTGGCCTTATTTGCAGTGCTAGTCGGACTTTTGGGGTTAACAATTATTTGCTCTTGCATTGTAATGGCAAAGTAAATACGTCATATTTTGTATGGCGTTCACTCATAATTTGTTGTTTACTAGTACGATTTTGCAAACTTAAGAAAAATATCTTATATATACAATTAAAATGCTATTTTTGTTTTTATATTTCTTTTTTTATTCATTAGTTCGCTTGCCTTCACCCTTAAAATATGGGAAACAAGGAGAGCAGCCATAGCAGTTGTTTGCGACGCAGCTGACTTCTAAACATTTTAAGCGTAGAGGTGAGATAGTTTTTCACGGTTTGGGGCGATAGGTTAAGTGTCTCAGCAATTTCTTTGATGGGCATATTTTGTTCGCGACTCATTTCGTAAATTTTGCATTCCTTGCTGCTTAGCAGTGCTTTAGCTTGTTGTATGTGTACTTTAGTCTCGTTAAAATAAAGGCTATCTTCGGGTGATGTTGCGTTGGATATAGCTTCGTGTTGTTGCAAATAGCTTTCGATATCTACGTTAGCTGTTTGTCGGCGAAAGGCATCGATGATGAGATTGCGTGCCATGGTGAACACCAAGGCTTGCACATTGCCATAACAATTGAGGTTAGAACGGTTGTTCCATAGTTTTAGAAATGTGTCTTGCACCACGTCTTCGGCCATTTGTTTGTTTTTGGTTTGCACCAAAGCAAAGCTATACAACCTGTCTGCGTACAGGTTGTAGAGCATGGTAAAGGCTTCGCGCGAACCTTCTTTCAATGCCGTTACATATTGGTTGTGATCCTCCTTCATAGGAGATGGTACATTAGTGGCAATTGGATTAGGTTGCAAATATACAAAAACATGTCGAAAAGACCAAATTTATGTACATTGAGAAGATGCCTTCCTCATTTATCGAGAGGGCCTTCTTGATGGTTTTTAGGTTGTGTGCTGCATAGCCTAAAGCCTTTGTTTGAGGCTTGCATTGACCTTGTTGCATAGTTTTGTGGTGTGTTTTAGGTCTGTCGCAGTTTGTTTTGTCGGTCTGTTGTGGGCTGTTGCTTCGCAATTCTTAACGAGGCAGACAAAGCCAATTGCGATTAGACCTAAAACACATCCATCTGAAGTGACATTTATTTCAGTGGGAAGGTAAAGTGTTTTTTCTCTTTACTGTTAAGTCCCACATAGTCTACTTCCATTTTTCCACCTTTTACTTGGCAAAGCAAATAGGTGTTGTTGCTGTTTACCAGGTTGGGAAAGTTGATAATTTCGCCTGGTTTTTCGTATCCATAGCGGTGCAAGTGTCCCGATAGCATCACCTTTACATTCATTTTATTGAGTTCGGGGACGATGGTTTTCTGCATGTGATAGGGTCCGTGCCAGTCTTCGAGTGTAGGGGGCATATGCGAGAAGGCCACCACGGGATAGCGTCCCAGTGTTTTGTTGGCTTGCATTTCGCGCAACCATTTGGCTTGTTCTTCGCGATAGGCGTCGTATTCTGTTATTCCGCTGTATTCGATATCGCTATCGGGCTTGTCTTCGCCCGAGTCGATGAAGAGGAAATCCACGCCACAAACATGTTGCAAACGATAGTATTTGCCTGTGCGTGTGGGAAAATAGCGGTAAAGATTGTCGGCAAATGGACCGCGCAATTCGTGGTTTCCACGGTTGAAAAGAATGGGCACACGTGTGGCAAACATGCTTACGCAAGAGTCGATATAAGACTGAAATAGGTGGTCTTGCGAGTTGATGCGACTAGACATGTCGCCATTGAGCAGCACAAAATCAACCTTGTTAAAGTCAACATTCTTGCAAAGGTCTTTCATAAAGTCGGCCCGCTCGTGAATGTCGTTGAGCACCAAGAACGTGAAATCGCGTGGTTGAACAGGGAAAGTGCGAAACTCGTGGGGTTTACCGCGCCACACATCGGTGGCTGTGATTTTGCCATAGGTAATCCAATCATCGTATTTCCACTTTTCAACAGGTTCGGTAAAAATGCGATAACGGTAATGCGTGTCGGGTTTTAGTCCGTCGATGCGCACGCAGTGCACGCTGTCTGTAAGTAGACGTCGGCCGTGTAGGGTGGCATAATAGCGAGGTCGCTCCTTGCCATAGAAATGACCCATAGTGTCGTCGGCAATTTCAACCCAGGCTCTTCCGGGTTTATCGGTCACCCAAACAATGGTTAAGCCCGTACTGTCCATGTCGCAAATGTAGGGGCCGTGAGTTACTTTGATAGCTTTTGCGCTGAGCAATGGCAAAAGCATGGCTAAGAATATCAGTCGTTTCATCTTCAATGATTTGGTTTTACGAGTTAGGGATCGCCCTTTTTTGCTGCTCGGGCGGTGCAAAACAGTGCTGCAGGTGGCCAAAAAGCGTATGCCCAATGATGGTTTTGCGCATTTTTGCGCAACGCTGTATTGATAGTAATACGTAGAAAGGTGCATGTGGTACTTAGATTTTAGCTATTTTTTTGATGTTAACTATTGTTTTTGGTTAGTAACTTTGATGTTTGCTTCAATGATGAATGGGCATTAAGTGTTATTTCATGAAATAATTACTACCTTTGGATGCAAATTCTTAAACAATCTAACGATGGAAATTTTACGCCAAGAAAACTATAAGAGCAGCGTTTGGACAGGAGGACTAACGCGCGAAGTGTGCATTTTGCCTGCCGAAGGATGCTGTCTGGCCGACCGCAATTTTGATGTGCGGGTTTCGTCGGCTGTTATTAATGTAACAGAAAGCACGTTTTCAGACTTTACTGGCTTTACGCGTTACATTCTTTGTTTGGAAGGTAACATCACGCTAAATGTGGATGGACACACGGTGACTTTAGACAACGAGCACCTATTTCAGTTTGATGGAGCTTCAAAAGTTACGTCGGTGAACTCTTCGGGGGCGATAGATTTAAACGTTATCTGTAAAAAAGGTACGCGTGTGCGCGCACATGTAGCACAAGGCGAGCAGCATTTAACAAGCGTTGAGCGCATGCTGGTGTTTGGCATAGGTGGCGAAACCATGATTAATGATACGCCCCTAAGGCAGTACGACGCGGCTTGGGTGAGTGGCGATGTGCACATTGTGGGGCACGTGCTATGTCTTGAACACGATTTTTGAGCCTATATGTTGGGCAAAAAGCCTTAAGCGTGTCTACGTAGGCAGATTTGTTTCTTGCGTTTAGAAGAAATAAAACGTTATAGGCAAGGAGCATTCTAGGAATTGAGGTTTAAACGCAATTGTAAAACCTGTTTCTTGTGCAGTATGATTGCAAACGCTTCTGTAGCTTATCCTTGCTTTTGGGAGTTAGTTAAGTTGTATTTCTAATTTTGATTGTAAAATAAAAAGTATAAAATTTAACATTATGAGTGCCTTCTTTGCGCACGAAAGTTCACTCGGGCGCAAATTTTCGATTCTCGCGGAGGTTTGTTTGGATGCACAACAGATAAGGACAAGTGAATGTAGATGTCAACATGTTTTGTTGCGAAAACCGAAATTTGTGCGAGAAAATAAGCTTTTTATAGGAAAAAGCACTGCATTTAGCACCAAAACGCCTTGTAATATGCAGCTAAACGCAGTGCGTTTTGCTGCTAAATGCAGTGCGTTTTGCTGCTAAACGCAAGGTGAAATGGTGCAAAACGCAAGGTGAAATGATGCAAAACGCAAGGTGAAATGATGCAAAACGCTGATTTTTGAGCTGCCAAAAATCTTACAAACAAGATGAGAATTACATCAGTTTGGTGTGAAAACGGCTAATTAATGTGACATTTTATCCACTAAAAACCATTTTCCAGACGGTGAAAAATTGCTCGCACGGCACGAAATAGAAGTGCAAAAAGGTGCATATTGCAGCAATAAGGCTGAAAAATGGTGTAAAATAAAAAGCTGAAGGACTAAAAAAGGTGCTAAAAGCATGTTGTATGACATGTATTTACGCTAGAATGGATTGATTTTGAAAGTAAGTTTTGTAAAATAATAATACTAAAATTAACAAAAAAGGATAGAAGGCATACTTGTAAGCGAAAAGCTAGGGTATAATGTAAGCATTAAACATAGCCCTATGGTGCAACATTAGACAGGGTATTTGTGCAGTAGGGAGCTGGATTGATGGTTGAATACCTAGTATGATTTGCGCAATCCCCCTGGTAGAGTAGCGGTTAACGTGTGATAGAACTTAGTGTTGGTTTACTTCATGCACATAACATCCCAATCTGTGGTGAGAGACGATTAGATATTGTGCATTGTTGAGCACATTGCGCGTGTTATCTGCGAGGGCGTAGTGGTTTAGGCCAAAAGAATAAGACAGGCAAGAAGCCGACAAACTAACCAAAGAGGGAGAAGAAACAAAGATAACAATCTAAAGCAAATGATAAGCAGGCAGATCACCAATTGGGCTTAAACAGTATGCATCCCTGCATCTAAACCAAGAGAAGCCGAGGAGAGCCAAGTCCATAGTGCCAAATCGTAGACTAAAAAACAAACAGGCATCCCCAGAAAGAGGGATGCCTGTTGCGTTGTTATGAGTTAGTGCAGCGGGGAAGGGAAGGCATAGACTTAAAAGCCTTAAGTAAAACAACTGCAAAAGCAGTGGTCGTCACCTCCTTAGCGCACAAGTGATTATTCTTCAACAGCAGCTTGAGCAGCAGCCAAGCGAGCGATAGGCACGCGGAAAGGCGAGCAGCTAACGTAGTTGAGGCCTACACGATGGCAGAACTTAACCGATTCGGGTTCGCCACCATGCTCACCGCAGATACCACAAACGAGGTTGGGGCGAGTGGAGCGGCCCTTCTTAACACCCATGTCAATGAGTTGTCCAACACCCTTTTGGTCGAGAACTTGGAATGGATCGACATTCAAAATCTTCTTTTCCAAGTAAACGGGCAAGAAGCTAGCGATGTCGTCGCGGCTATAACCAAAAGTCATCTGGGTGAGGTCGTTCGTACCAAAGCTGAAGTATTCGGCTTTCTTCGCGATGTTTTCAGCCACGAGCGCAGCACGAGGCACTTCGATCATAGTACCAACATGGAAGTTAATTTCCACACCTTCTTCCTCGAAGAGTTGTTTAGCGGTGTCGCGGATAACCTTTTCTTGTTGGTCGAACTCGTGAACAACACCGATAAGGGGAACCATGATTTCGGGATGTGGGTCGAAACCTTCCTTCTTTAGCTGAATGGCAGCACCAAGGATGGCGCGTGTTTGCATTGCAGTGATTTCGGGATAAGTGTTACCAAGGCGACAACCGCGGTGACCCAGCATGGGGTTGTGTTCGCTAAGCGAGTTAACACGGTGTTGAATTTCTTGCACCGAGATACCCATTTCGGCAGCCATTGCTTGTTGTCCTTCCAAATCATGAGGTACAAACTCGTGCAAAGGTGGGTCGAGCAAGCGCACGTTAACAGGGTGCCCGTCCATTGATTTAAGTATACCGTAGAAGTCTTGACGTTGGAAAGGCAACAGTTTGGTAAGCGCCTTTTCGCGTCCTTCTTTGGTGTCGGCCAAAATCATTTCGCGCATTGCTTTAATTTTCTCGCTCTCGAAGAACATGTGTTCGGTGCGGCAAAGACCAATACCCACAGCACCGAAGTTGTGTGCAACTTGTGCATCGTGTGGTGTATCAGCATTGGTGCGCACCACAAGCTTGGTGTATTTGTTGCAAAGTTCCATCAGTTCGGCAAGGTCGCCAGTAACTTTAGCGGGCTGAGTGGTAACTTCGCCCAGGTAAACTTCGCCAGTGCTACCGTTAAGCGAGATGTAATCGCCCTCGCGTAGGAGCACGCCGTCTATTTCAAGTGTGCGTTGTTTATAGTTGATGTTGATGGCACCAGCACCCGAAACGCAGCATTTACCCATACCACGAGCCACAACGGCAGCGTGCGAGGTCATACCACCGCGAGCCGTAAGAATACCTTCGGCAGCAGACATACCAGCAAGGTCTTCGGGTGAGGTTTCGATACGCACCATAATAACTTGCTTACCCTCTTCGTGCCAGCGAGCAGCATCGTCGGCAAAGAACACCACCTGGCCACAAGCAGCACCAGGTGAAGCAGGCAAACCACGTGTAAGAACCTTAGCTTGCTTTTGCGCAGCCTTATCAAATACTGGGTGAAGCAGCTCGTCTAGTTTGTTAGGTTCGCAGCGTAGAAGTGCCGTTTTTTCGTCAATTTCGCCTTCGCGCAGCAAGTCCATGGCAATTTTCACCATTGCGGTACCAGTACGCTTGCCATTACGTGTTTGCAAGAACCATAGTTTGCCATCTTGAACGGTAAACTCCATATCTTGCATATCGTGATAGTGGCGTTCCAATTTCTCTTGAATAGCGTTAAGTTCGGCAAAAATCTCGGGCATATTCTCTTCCATAGAAGGATATTGGCTAGCGCGAACATCCTCGTCGATAAGCTGTTGAGCAGCCCAGCGCAGCGAACCCTCCTTTGTAATCTGCTGCGGAGTGCGAATACCAGCCACAACATCTTCGCCTTGCGCGTTAACAAGGTACTCACCATTGAAGATGTTTTCGCCAGTTGCGGCGTCGCGGCTGAAGCAAACACCCGTAGCCGACGTGTTGCCCATGTTACCAAACACCATTGCCTGCACGTTAACAGCCGTACCCCATTCAGCAGGAATGCCCTCCATCTTGCGGTAGAGGATGGCACGTTCGTTCATCCAACTATCGAATACTGCGCAAACAGCACCCCAAAGTTGTTCCATGGGGTCGGTGGGGAAGTCTTTACCCGTTTGGTTTTTGATGGCCTCTTTAAACAGTGCAACGAGCTTTTTGAGTTCGTCAACGCTCATTTCGTTGTCCAGCTTAATGCCACGTTCGGCCTTAACCTGCTGTATAATCTCTTCAAATGGGTCGATATCTTCCTTGTTTGTGGGCTTCATTCCCAACACAACGTCGCCGTACATTTGTACGAAACGGCGGTAGCTGTCGTAAGCAAAGCGTTCGTTGCCCGACTTTTCTGCCAATCCTTTGGCCACTTCGTCGTTCAATCCCAAGTTAAGAATGGTGTCCATCATGCCAGGCATTGATGCACGTGCGCCCGAACGAACCGAAACAAGCAGTGGGTTTTGTACATCGCCAAACTTGCAGTTCATCAAGTTTTCAATGTGATGCACAGCATTTTCCACTTCATTTTTAAGCAAAGCAACAACCTTCTCTTTGCCTTTTTCGAAGTATTCGTTGCAAACATCGGTGGTGATGGTGAACCCAGGAGGCACAGGAACGCCAATAAGATTCATTTCAGCCAAGTTGGCTCCTTTACCACCAAGCAGATTTTTCATGCCTGCTTTACCTTCGGCAACGCCATTGCCGAAAGTGTAAACTCTTTTCTCACTCATTTAATTAGAACGTATAATGTTATCTTGTTTTTACCTTTTGCAAATATAGGGATTAATTATCGATTTGCAAAATTTTTGTGCGCGATTTTGTAATTTGTACATAGCAAAATATACTGATATCGTAAACGGTGCATATTTTTTTGGGCTATTGTTATAAAATTATGTAACTTTGCAGCGATGTAGCTTAAGCATAAACAGGTGAAGAGTGCTGTAATAGTGTGCTTTTTGTAGCAAAAAGAGTGGCAGGGGGCTCTTGTTAAGTGACCTTGAACATGCAAGCTACACCTTATATTATAATATGGCAAGAAAGAGAAAGGAATTTCCAATACTGGAAAACGTCACGATAACGGACGTGGCAGCCGAGGGAAAGGCGCTGGCGAGGGTCAACGACATGGTTGTTTTCGTTCCATTCGTGGTGCCAGGAGATGTGGTAGACCTCAAGATAAGGAAGAAAAAACATAGTTATTGTGAGGCCGAAGTTGTGCGTTTTGTAAAGTATAGCGAGACGCGTGCTGTGCCTGTATGCCAACATTTCGGCGTGTGCGGAGGATGTAAATGGCAAAATTTGCCTTATGAAGAGCAACTGCGAGCTAAACAACAGCAGGTGTTCGACCAGCTTTCGCGCATATCGCATGTGCAACTTCCTGAGTTTAACCCCATCATGGGCTCGCAACTAACGCTGCATTATCGCAATAAGTTGGAGTTTGGATGTTCTAATAAGCGCTGGCTAACACGAGAACAAGTGGCCTCGGGAGAAACTTTCGACACCATGAACGCTATCGGTTTTCATATCACTGGGGCATTCGATAAGATATTACCCATTGAGAAATGTTGGCTGATGGACGATTTGCAAAATCGGATAAGAAACGAAATAAGAGACTATGCACTGGCTAATGGTATCACTTTCTTCGACTTAAGGCAACAGGTAGGCTTGCTGCGCGATGTGATGATACGCAATAGCGACACCGGAGAATGGATGGTGCTGGTGCAGTTTCACTTTGAAAGCGAAGGCGACCAACAAACGGCCGAAGCGCTTTTGAGCCACTTGGGCGAACAGTTTCCGCAGATAACATCGCTGCTTTGGGTGGATAACCAGAAATGTAACGACACGTTTGGCGACTTGCCTGTGCAGGTATTTAAGGGCAACGACCATATATTTGAGGTGATGGAAGACCTGAAGTTTAAGGTAGGGCCGAAGAGTTTTTACCAAACTAACACGCTACAAGCTTACCATCTATATGATGTTGCACGACAGTTTGCTAATCTAAATGGTAACGAAATTGTGTACGACCTCTATACAGGAACAGGAACAATAGCCAATTTCGTGGCTAGAAAAGCCAAGAAGGTGGTGGGCGTGGAGTATGTTCCTGAAGCAATTGAAGATGCTAAGGTAAACAGTGAACTCAACGGAATTGATAATACAACCTTCTATGCAGGCGATATGAAGGATATATTGAACGATGAATTCATTGCCGAAAATGGTCAACCAGATGTGATTATCACCGACCCACCGCGCGCTGGAATGCATGCCGACGTGCTCGAAACCATCGTTCGGGCTAATCCTAAGCGTATTGTGTATGTGAGTTGTAACCCTGCAACCCAAGCTAGAGACCTCATTGCGCTCGACAATAATTATGAGGTGAAAGCCGTGCAACCAGTAGATATGTTCCCGCATACGCCACATGTGGAGAATGTTGTGCTGCTAGAACGACGATATTAAACCATTGACAATAACTTTCCTAGACAAAACTATTAGCAAAATACTCATGAAACAGAAAGCAATTATTGCATTGCTTGTGGCGGCTGCATCGCTGCAGGCTAACGCACAAACCGGCGAAACGCCGACAGAAGAAAAAAAACTAACGCTGGTTAGTAACCTCAAACTGAGCGGATACTTGATATCGCAATATCAATGGGCCAATCAAGAGGGAGCTGAAAGCAATGGGTTTAACATCAGAATGGCGCGTGTGTCGCTCGAAGGACGACTGCTGAACGACTTCTATTGGAAAACTCAAATCCAGTTTAATGGCAATACTGCAACCCTTGGTACATCACCACGCGTGGTAGACGTGTTTGCCGAATGGCAGAAATTTAAAGGCTTCCGCGTGAAACTGGGACAATTCAAAAGGCCATTCACATTCGAAAATCCTCTGCATCCCATCGATCAGGGATTTATGTCGTTTGGACAAAGCGTGTTGAAACTATCGGGTTTTAGCGACCGCACGGGTGAAGCTGCAAGCAACGGACGCGATATTGGTTTGCAATTTCAAGGCGACCTTTTCCCTAATGCTAACGGTAGGGCGCTGCTTCATTACCAAGTGGGAGTGTTCAACGGACAAGGTATCAACGTAAAGGATGCCGACCAACGCAAGGATGTTATTGGCGGACTGTGGGTTATGCCCATCAAAGGAATGCGCTTGGGCGTGTTTGGCTGGACAGGTTCGTATGCTCGCGTGGGTAATTACACACTGGTAGATCCCGACACACATGCACCAATACTCGACGGATCGGGCAATACACAAGTGGTGAAGGGAAAACAAACGGTAGAAAAACGGAGATTTGCTGTGAGTGGCGAGTATGTTTCGAAGGGCTGGACCTTCAGAAGTGAGTACATTCGAAGCACAGGATACGGATTTAAAACCGTTTATAACACGAAATTCGACCTGCAAGACGCGAATATTAACTACGCAGCAGGCGACAAAGCTTATGGATTCTATGCGTTAGCTATTGCTCCGGTGGCAAAGATTTATGGTAAAACGATGCACGTAAAGGCCCGTTTCGACCAGTATTGCCCCAACGGAACGAATGCAACGGCTAAGACTTTATATGAGGTGGGCGTGGATTGCGAACTGTCTAAAATGCTAAAACTCAGTGCCGAATATGCACGAGTGAACGACAAATCGCTGAAAACACCCAACTATAATCTCATCGATTTCCAGGTGGGATTGCGCTTCTAACGCGATTGGCTGTTGGCGAACGCTATTCTGTTGTTCGCCAACAGCTATTCAAACAATCGCTGTTACTCTCGACAACCAGTAGGTATGCAGTGGCATCTGCTGGTAACTTGCAAATTAAAACATAAAACTTCAAAAGAAACAAAGAACAAAAAGAACAAAAAAACGCGGAAACTTCCAAACTAGTAAATTTACAAACACTTAAAATGATAATACGTAACAGGACAAACAGGTAGATTTGAAAGCTATAATACCTGCAAATCCAAATTCGTGTTATCCCAATTAACTCAATAGCTTGTGGACTCGTTTATTCCTCAACAGGTTCACTCGTAATCATAATTATAAAACTAGCCTCACTAAAACCATTCATCATGAGCAGTGTAAGTCATAGAGAATTAAGTGCAGAAGAGCGCTTTAAGCAGAGAAACCTTAGCTGGCCCGCACGTCGTCGCATCATTGCACGCGTACTGTTTGTAGTGCTTAGCCTGATTGCTGTAGCCGTTTTGGCTTTTGCATTTTGGGTACATACGGTTGAATAGACCTGTTTAAAAGTAGAATTCAGCCAAGTTAGATGAGTCGTATGCTCCATTCTGGTGGTGTAGCAAATTGTTGCGTACCAACGGTTGGGTAGCTATTGGCCTCTAATGTCATATCTTGTTATGTGCCCACTGCGTATTTAGGCGCTTGCGTATATAATGGTTACCTTGTCATTTGTTTGTTAAATGGCAAGTATGGGGGTAATTGCGTCTTTTCGTTACTACTTATAGTATGTGCGATGTGGATTTCTCAGGCGTTTGCATGAGACCTTTTTACTGTCGTTTCCCTCATTTTTCAAACATAACGTTTCTATATTTTCAAACGCAATGCTCCTTTTTCTTCTGCTTGATGTTTGTTCTTCTGGTGCTTAACGCTGGTTCTTTTTTTCGTGAAGCTTGTTCAACTTGCGTTTAGCGTTCCCTTTTCTCGTGCTTTGCGCTCCTTTTCTTCAAGCAAAATGGCTATTTTCTTAGGCGGTAAACTTGTTGGCAGTAAGAATAAACAACGAAAAGGAGTGTCTCCCTACATCGTTCCGTGTGTCTATGTGGTAAGGAGAAATAAGAATAAACAACGAAAAGGGGTGTCTCCCGACACCCCTTCACATATTATACAAAAACATTATGAATTTTATTTAGCGAACAAGATTAAAAGTTATCGTTATATTCTTTATTTAATTTGGCTTATTCTAAAGGTGTATTCTCTTATTGAGTCACTTTAAAAGTGCGCTCTTTGCGTTCGCAATAGCGTTCGCATTGTCGGCAGATGTCATAGCCAAGCATCGCTCCTAGGATAAAATCCTCTTCGGGGCTAAGCTCGTTTAGTGGGCGATTAATCATCATCCTGATGGCGTTGAGGCATTCTTTTTTGCCGAAAAACAGGTTAAGGTTTTCCTTTCCAACGGGAATTATCAGGTAATCGATGTTTTGTCGTTCAAGCCTTGCTATGGCAAACTGCTCGTATTTTTTGTTGAAGGTGTATAAAACCATTTGTCGCACGCCTTTCTGATACTCATAAATATGGTTCATCAGCACCTTCATATCGGCTGAAAACATTTCTATCTGCGGCATAGTCTTTTAGGTTTTTTAATGACAGTGGGGCTTTGTTGCAGTCCCCACTGTCGGGGTTTGCTCAGTGCAAAATTGTTTCTTTGCAATATTTAATTACAAAGCAGGCTTTATTTCTTCTAGCCATGCGTCGATGCGACCTTCTGTTTTGTCGTCTTCGTTCACATCATCGAGGGCCAGACCTACGAATTTCCCGTCTACAACAGCTTCGCTATCGTCGAAAGAATAGTCTTCTGTAGACACTTCGCCAACCATCTTTGCGCCGCTTTCTTTTGCTGCATTGTATAGTTCGGCCATTGCTCCGCAGAACGTATCTGAGTAAGATTCGGCGTCACCGCAACCAAATACGGCTACTGTTTTACCAGCCAAGTCAGCTTCTTTCAGTACTTTCACACCGTCGTACCAGTCGTCTTGCAATTCGCCAGCGCCCCAAGTAGAGGTTCCGATGAGCAAGTTTTCGTTTTCTGCAACAACGTCTGCGTTGAAGTTTGTAACGTCTAGGGCTTCTACACCCAGTTTGCTTGCTATTGTTTCAGCAATGCTTTGGCAGGTTCCTGTTGAAGAACCATATACTACCACCGTTTTTTTCATTTCAATTCTTGTTTTGATTGTATTGTTGATTATGGTTGCAAAGTTAATTACAAATCAACAATGGCACAATACCTAGAAATGGTGTTTTTTGTTTCTTCAATTCTTTAGCGATACCAAGTGTTGTAGCTCTATTTTTCAACAAACCTAACTAAGGTGCTGCCGCTTAGTTTTGGGCTATCTGCTTGTATCTGAATAATATACACTCCTGTTGCTATAGTTCCTAGATGTATGGTGGATTGCGCTGCTAGTAGTGTGCGTGGTCTACTTAGAATTAATGAACCCGATAGCGAATACACGTTGATGGTGCAGGCGTGTGATTGGCCATCAGCAAAAGTTATATACAGATTTCCATTGCTCGCAGGCGCAATATTCACCCCTTGTGGTTGGTGATGACTGATGCCTTGCACCTTGCTAATGCCCAGAATGTGCAGCAAACCGCGATAAACATCAATCTGCCCGTAGCCATAAAGGTTGTTGGGATGGGGTAGAGTGGTATCGTGTCGCATGGCTGTTTGTGCCAAAATGCTGCGCACTTCGTTGGCTGTGAGTGTGGGTTTAGCTTGTAGCCAAAGGGCAATAGCGCCTGCAACGGCTGGAGCCGACATCGAAGTGCCCGTGTTACAGTTCCATGCATAGGTGCTACCCTTATATTCAAAGTGCTCCACATCCCATTGAACATCGTTGTTGGTGGGATGTTTAGCGATGTAAAAGCTGTTGTACGATGATATAATGTTGCTTCCTGGGGCCACCACATCAGGCTTAATCAGACCTTCTGTGGTAGGTCCTTTCGAAGAGTAAGGCGCTATTACACCACCGCTTCCGTTGTTCGATACCTTTTCTTCGCCCTTATAATTGGTGATATGTGTGCGATAAGATGATGCGCCCACAGCGATAACAGCGGGCGAACAAGCTGGTGATAGGATTGTATGACTGTTGTCGCCACTTTTTAGTGCTGGTTCTCTTTGATTGGTTTCCCAAGTTCCTGTGCCGCGAAACAGTTCCACGTCTGCGCCTGCACCTATTATAATAAGAGCTGTGGGTGGCACATAGGTGTTCTTATCTAACGCACGCAGAAACATTTCGTAGGCCAAAGTACCCTTCTCGTTTGTGCGATAGGCCAGCGTTTGTAACTCGTAAGTAAGTTTTCCAAAGGCGAGTGTGTCTGTCAAAATCGAGTCTTTCGCGGCCAAAACGTGGCGCGTATTGATGTCGTGTGTGGTGATTGTGCCCACGCGATGAAACCTAAGTCTGAACAAAAAGTGCGCTTTGCTTTTTGCAGAAACGCGTATTCTTCCACTGGATGCTTTGACAAAAGTTCCCGCCGAGTCTATTCCTGCAGGTTTTCTTAAATAACTTATGCGCCCACCTTCGTTGCCAGCCGAGGCCACAATGATGCGCCCTTCGCCCTGCATGCTGTCTAACACGGCGTGAAACAGTTGGGTGTCGCTGTCGAACCGAAAGCTAGAACCCTCGCTAAAGGATATCACGCAGGGTTGATGATGGCGTTTGGCATAATCGAAAATGTATTTAAAGCCCAGTGCATCCGTGGCTGTGGTATATTTATAAAGGTGTTTTGGGTCCACCAAATTTTTGTTCTCGCTTGTTATGTTAGCCACAAGGCAGATGTCGCTTTCCCAGGCCACACCCCGGTAAGCACTGTTAAATCCACTACCGGCGGCTATGCCTAGTGTGTGCGTGCCGTGCGTTTCTTGTTTACCATCATACGAGTGGCGTAGCTCAAGTAACTGTTGTGGGCTGGTGTAATCGCGCCCCACGGGTAACTGAGAGCCTATGGTGTCGGGCGATAGCTGGTCCCATAGTGCTTTGATGCGGAGTGTTTGTCCCGTAGAGTCGCAGAAATTGGGGTGGGTTAGGTCGAATCCGATGTCTTGAACGCCCACCACCACGCCCTTTCCTGTATAGGCTTGAGGTAGCTTTTCGCCTTGATACGCATGTTGGGTGTTCATCACAATGTTTGTGGTGTCCATCACAACACTGTTGCTTTGGCCTGCTTCTATGCGGTTCACCCATTTCGAAAGCGACAGGTTAGCTAGCTGGTTGAGGGGGATATTTACGATGTGGATATTGCCGAAGCTAGCCAATAGCTTGCATCCGTGTGCTTTAAACACTGTTGCTGCACGGCCATTGGTGCGCACAAAGGCACAAACAAAGGTTGCTTCGGATGCCTTTGAGCGCGTGTCTGACAGTTTTGCTGCTTGCGTTTCTGCAAAAAGTTGTCGCATTTCGCCCGACATTTTGGCATAGTTGGCTCGTTGAGCGTTTGCATTTTGCATTCCTAGCAGTGCAATAAGTATTAGCGTAAGTATATTTTTCATCGTTCGTGCTTGGACAAGTGGTGATTTGGGGCTTGGGCGGTGTTGTCGTTTACCTCTTGGTACGATGCATCTCGCCTAACCAAAGCAAAGTTACGTAAAATAATGCAGATAGCAATTGATGGACCGTGAAAAATAAAAAGCTCGGATTTTTCTATTCTATTTGCGCCAATTTAGAATAATTTCTGTTCAACTATTGGTTGATTATGATAAGAAAAGTTCCGCATATAT
Organism: Hoylesella shahii; assembly: GCF_937990675.1. NCBI lineage: Bacteria > Pseudomonadati > Bacteroidota > Bacteroidia > Bacteroidales > Prevotellaceae > Hoylesella > Hoylesella shahii. The sequence continues at coordinate 41,843 of NZ_CALKQY010000041.1, forward strand.
GTACAACAATACCAAAACGCTATGAGCTATTGCTATTAGTGTTGGCTTGTTCTTGTTACGGGGAATTTTTAAAATACACCATCTAAACAGAAACTTTTTCGTAACTTTGCAGATAATGTGGCAAGCTTGCGCCCTTAATTTGTGGTATTAGGCATGTTGGCATCATTATTGCATGAAAGAAATTAAAACGAAATACAACAATGGAAAAAGGAAATAACAAGTTTATCGCCGTGGCTTACAAGCTTTATTCAGTGGCCGATGGCAAGGAAACACTCATCGAAGAGGCACCAGCCGACCGCCCCTTTGTGTTTATTACGGGCTTTGGTATTACGCTAGATGCTTTCGAAAATGGGGTGGAAGACCTGCCTAAAGGCGAGCCCTTCACACTCAACATCGAAAGCGATGAGGCTTATGGTGAACGACTTGATGAGCGTGTGCTCGACTTAGATAAGGAGATTTTCACGATTAATGGCCACTTCGATCACGAGAATATCTACAAGGATGCTGTGGTGCCTTTGCAAAACGAAGACGGAAACCGCTTCATGGGGCGTGTGCTCGATATAACAGACGATATCGTGAAGATGGACCTCAACCATCCTCTTGCTGGTCTTGACTTGCTGTTTAAGGGCGAAATAGTAGAAAATCGTGAAGCTACCAACGAAGAAGTGCAGCAAATGCTTAACCATATCAGTGGCGAAGGTGGATGCGGTGGATGTGGATGCGATCACGACCATCAAGGAGAAGGCTGTGGATGTGGCCACGACCATCATGGCAAAGAAGGTGAACATGGCCACGGATGTGGCTGCTCACACCATTAAACCTTGCTCTGAATAAGCAGACTTCATGCTTTTATACAATGGCGAACACATTCGGGTATGCACTTTAGCTGCCTGGTGTTCGCCATTTGTTTGTATCTGAGTTATTTAGTTTTTTAGTTCTTTAGTTTTTGAGTTGTGAGGGTTTAACGCATACAATGCTTTTCTTGCGCCACTTCTCAATGCAGTAAGTTGAAGCACTTGTTGTTTGCTGAACGCATAATGGGATTTAGACTTTCTCTTGCTTATCACCAATGCAGCTTCTAAAACTCATTGACTTGAAAATTGAAATGTTCACACACCCCTTAAACGAACAAACCTCATCCCACATAACCATCATGCGCAACACATTTGGAAACCTTTTCACCCTCACAACTTATGGGGAAAGCCACGGACCGGCTATCGGTGGCGTGGTTGATGGTATGCCTGCGGGCATCGAAATAGATTTGGATTTCATCCAATCAGAACTAAATAGGAGGCGACCAGGACAAAGTAAGCTTACCACTAGTCGCAACGAGGCCGACCGAGTGGAGTTGCTTAGCGGTGTGTTCGAAGGCAAAAGCACTGGCACACCCATTGGCTTTGTGGTACGCAATAGTAATCAGCAGTCTAAAGACTACGATAATATGCGCCGACTTTTCCGACCATCGCATGCCGATTACACATATTTTAATAAGTATGGCTTACGCGATTATCGTGGTGGTGGGCGTTCTTCGGCGCGCATCACTGTGGCTCGTGTGGTGGGTGGTGCATTGGCTAAACTGGCTCTAAAGCAGATGGGGATAGGCATTTCGGCCTATGTCTCGCAGGTAGGCAACATCGCTTTGCAGAACGATTATAGACTTTATAATCTGGAGAATGTAGAGACCAACCCTGTAAGATGCCCTGATGAGGCTGCGGCTAAACGCATGGAACAGCTGATTTTGGATGTTAAAGCCGAGGGCGACACCGTGGGTGGCGTGGTAACTTGTGTGATTAAAGGCTGTCCTGTTGGCATTGGCGAACCCGAATTTGATAAGCTTCATGCCCGTTTGGGTTATGCCATGTTGGGCATTAATGCGGTAAAAGGCTTCGAAATAGGCGAGGGCTTTCATTTTGCCGAATGCAAGGGAAGCGAGGTTAACGATGTTTTTGCTTCTGATGATGGCCAAGTTTACACCCGCACCAATCACAGTGGTGGCATTCAAGGCGGAATAAGTAATGGGCAAGACATCTTTTTTAGGGTAGCATTTAAGCCCGTGGCAACAGTGTTGATGCAGCAAGACACGGTAGACGAAGAGGGTGCGCCCACCACATTTGTGGCTCGTGGCCGACACGATCCCTGTGTTGTGCCTCGCGCTGTGCCTATTGTCGAGGCTATGGCGGCAATGGTTGTGATGGACAATCTGGCTATGGCTGGCCATCGCTTTGCTGCAAACGATTGATAAACAATCGTTTTTACACGTGCTGAAAATAACGCTGAGCTCGGTTGTAAACGTTCTACCCTTAAGTTGATGACACACTTTTGGGCAAGAAAACAAAGCGAGTGACAAGAAAATAAAACGGGTTGGAAAAGTAATTAAATACCTTTCCAACCCATTTTTTTATTAACCAGTTGACGTGTAAAGCCCTTAACAATACGTTAAGTCAATCTGTTTGCTCGTCAAATCGTTAATCTTTTCATGGACTTTCTTACGTTCTAAGATTGGGATATAGGTCTCCCAGTTCTTTCAAAAACCTTTTACCCGCAGCGTAGCACATCATTTTGCGACGCTTAGAATAAAACATGAAAGTTTGCGACGTGGGATAAGCCACCGCACAGAGTATTAACTCGTACTCAAAGCCGTTACAAGGCACATTAATCATGTAGTATCTTGCACAGTCTCCAAGAACTTTAGGCGATTTATCGTACACAAAATGACTGAGAGTTGCGTTCTCCAATCGAGATGGCTCGAGTAGAAAATGCTTGTTAACACCGCCCTCGGCATCAAGCTCAAAGATGTGCAAACCATCATCGGCCAGCAGTAGAGGTGTGGGCATTTCCACGGTGGTAAACCTCATAGTACCAAGAGAAGCCAAAGATTTGAGTGCATCTTTACCCGCGTTCTTCATGCGCTCTTTCATACCCGTGATATGAAAATAGTAAGATGCAGCCACAACCTTGTGGTCTTTTAGTAGTTTTATGTAAGGCCCAAATTCTTTTCCTAAGAACGCAAAAAGTTCAGTGTCGTTTATTTTTTGTATTTCATTTTCGGCCTCATTATAGTTCATGTGTCTGTGTTTCAGCACGTACGATGCTGCTAGAATAATCACGACCATGATTATAATATTGATGCCGATGAGGATATACATGCTCGACATGATACCTGCTGCTTATAGTTTGGTGGGTTCAGCCTTGTCTTCTTTCTTGCGAGAGGGAATTTGTCCCCAAATCAAAAAACCGATAAGGATAACCAAAACAGCCTTGCCGCCATAACGGGTGTAGAAACCTAACTTCAGCAAGTCGCTCTCGTCCAGCTTCTTTTCTTTGATATATTCTTTCAAGAAAGCTTGCGATTGAGGTGTTGTCATTTCATAGTAGGTCTCTGTTGGAGCATCATAGAGCACCAATTGAGGTTCTTCTGTCACCCATATAGGCAAGATGTAGGCGATGTTAAACTCTTTGTGCATGCGCGCCAAGTTCACATGTTTGCCATCAATGATGATGCTGTCAGACTCGGGGATGTTGTAAACGATGTCAATAACGTCGCGTGTTCCAATTGGAATTTTAGCTCTTGCTTGTGCGATTTGAGGAACAAAAAGCATTAATGCGATGCCTACAAATAGGGCTTTACCTAGAAATTTTAGTTTGTTCATTGTGCTTATAGTTAATTTGGATGAATAATATTAGTGCGCTAAATTAATTAAAAAAAACGAATATTGTTATCGGAAATAAGTAAAATGTCAATTATTTAACACTTATGGGGTTTAATTTAATTATATTTGCGTGGCTTTTTTTGACGTTATTTCGTGTAGGTGGTGTGGTTAATGTGTTGTGCCATAGGGTGCTATGTTTGTGTTTGGTTGTCTTGTTACATTCTAGGAAAAGAGTAAATAGCTAGGTAATAGCAGATTGTAAATAGTCTAAAAAAATGCTTGTTAATCCTCTCTCTTCAGTCGATAGTAGGCTTAGTAAGCCTCATTCAATGCGTAAACATTTTTTAAGTACAGCAAGCTAATTATTTAATCCATTTGTTTTGCCATTTCGTAATTATTCCTTAATTTTGGAAACACAATCAAAATACCAATAAGATGTTCGATTACTTTAGTACAAATCTCTGGCTTTTTTGGCTTCTCATCAGCCTTTTATGTCTGATAATGGAAATGGCCTCTGGCACGTTTTATATCCTTTGCTTTGCCATCGGTGCGCTCTTTAGCATGGTGGGTACATGGATTGGTCTGCCTTTTTGGGGTCAAGTGGTGTGCTTTGCCGTCTTCTCCATCTTGTCTATCTTTGCCGTTAGGCCAGTGGTGCTTAACTATCTGCACCCCGAACACCAAGAGCGCAAGAGCAATGCAGACGCTCTTGAGGGGCGCGAGGGCGAGGTGATAGAAGACATTCAGCCACAGCGAAGTGGCTATGTAAAGGTTGATGGCGACGAATGGCGCGCCGTTACGGCCGATGGCTCTTTTATCAAGATTGGAGAGAGGGTGCGCATCGTCAAGATGGATAGCATCGTGGCCACGGTTGAGCGTGTCTAACCACATGCTCTTTTCCAGCAACTCGTGTTTGGGGCTGTGTCTCTTTATTGTGGCTCATGGACATTGATGTGCTTCGTTGTGTGTGCTTCATGCTGGTCTAAACCTTATTTTATGTGCCACAACAAGGGCTTAATCTGCACTTGCAGGCCCATTGTCTAGTATTTAATAACCATAAAACAATATAATTAAATGGATAATTTAGGAGTTTATTTACTTGTTGCAGCCGTGGTGCTGGCACTTGTCTTCGTTAAAAAGGCACTTGTGATTATTCCCCAGTCGGAAACAAAAATCATTGAACGCCTAGGTAAGTTTCATGCAATACTCAAGCCGGGTATCAACATCATTATTCCCTTTGTAGATAGCGCCAAAAGTATTGTACGAATGGTTAATCGTCGCTACCTCTATTCTAGCACAATCGACCTACGTGAGCAAGTTTACGACTTCGATAAGCAGAATGTTATCACCAAGGATAACATCCAAATGCAAATCAATGCTCTGCTTTATTTCCAAATTGTCGACCCCTTTAAGGCGGTTTACGAAATTGATAACTTGCCCAACGCTATTGAGAAGCTCACGCAAACAACATTGCGTAACATCATTGGTGAAATGGAATTAGACCAAACCCTCACCTCGCGCGATACCATCAACACCAAACTTCGCTCGGTGTTAGACGATGCCACCAATAAGTGGGGTATTAAGGTTAACCGCGTTGAGCTGCAAGACATCATCCCACCATCAAGCGTGTTGCAGGCGATGGAGAAACAAATGCAGGCCGAACGTAATAAACGTGCCACTATTCTTACCAGTGAGGGTGAGAAACAAGCCGTGATTTTGCAGTCGGAAGGTGAGAAAACCTCTACCATTAACCGCGCTGAAGCGGCCAAACAGCAGGCCATTCTCTTTGCCGAAGGTGAGGCACAGGCACGCATACGCAAGGCCGAGGCCGAGGCTATTGCCATTCAAAAGATTACAGAAGCGGTGGGTACTAGCACCAATCCTGCCAACTATCTGCTCGCACAGAAATACATTGCCATGATGCAAGACTTGGCACAGGGCGACCAAACCAAGACGGTTTACCTGCCTTACGAGGCTACCAACCTACTGGGTAGCATTGGTGGAATTAAAGATTTGTTTAAGATGCCCTAATCGCTTCGGTGCGTTGATGCATTAAGTACAATAGTGGGTGTGGCGCTTTCTGAATGAATGCGCCACACTTTTTATTCTCTCGCTCTCGCTCCTATATATAAATAGGTGAGAGACGGGGGATTTTTTGCGAGCAAAGTGTGGGGTATTTGTACGCTATTGATAACTCGGTTGAGTTATAATCCCCAATCGGTAATTTTACCACAATGTTTCTATCATTCTTGTTTTTGTGTTGTTTCCTTACATCTTTTATTTTCTTGTCGGCATCTTGTATGTCTTTGCTACTTGACGTAGCCGCAACGCCTGCGTTACAAAGACAAGCTATCTGCTCGACAATAAAACAACATCTGTTTAGACTCTAATCACCGATTGGGGATAATGCTGTTCTTTCTTGTGCTTGTATATCACCTCAACCATCACATGGTGCCGACTTTGTGGGCTGTTGCATGGTTAATGCGGGGAAAAGGCTAAGTACGATGTGTTAAATGGGTAAATATATTTTACAAAGTACACTGTTCGATCCGACGCATTCTAGACGAAAATTTCTTCAAAATGGCGAAAATATTCGCCGTCTTGTGCTAACGAACAGCGAGCGAAAGCGCGTTTTATTTCCTTTTTCTGCTATTTAACATGTTTTTGTGCTCCTTTTTGAAGAATAATTGTGCCAATTTTGCGTTCTACGCGATAAGAAAAGGTGGCAAAAATGTTGAATTTGGCAAGACGTTCTGCATAAATTCAACAGCTTTTTGCATGAACACGAACGGCTATTTGCTGCAAAACGCGATGTAATCTCCTACAAAATGCAATGCTAACTCGTGCTAAACGCAATGCTAACTCGTGCTAAATGCAATGCTAACTCGTGCTAAATGCAATGCTATCTCATGCAAAACGCAGTAAATACGCTAAAAAGTAGTGTACAAATGATTATAAGTGGCCATTTTTTCAAGTTATCAACGAAAAATGTTTTAGTGGATAGTGATTTCCGTTTTTTATGCAACGCGTTGCTATATTTATGCCAATTAAGGCTGTTTTTTACTATTTTTCAGGTAAGATGCTGTAAATCAGGTGATTGAAACCTCTTAAAATACGCCAGAAAATACGCCCGATGCCCAAATCTTTTAGGGAGATGGCACTCATAATGTTAAATTTTAGTGTAAATATTTTACAAATTTGCTGATAGTATGGCTCGAACCCCAATCGGTGATAATAGAACAGCAAACGTGCAGAAATCGGCGTAACAGGCGATGGTGGCTTAAGCATATAGTAGGCCATGGCATCCAAAATCAAACATAAGCAGCACGACTCAAACACCCACAAAGGAGAAATGCAGCGCAAAAAATAAAAAAGGTGAAAAGATAAACAAGCGAGCTATGCACTAGTATTGCAGTAAGTGCCACCCATTAGCCTTATTTATCTTTTCACCTAACAAGTAAGGTGTAGAGGCGTTGCCTTTATTTCACAACACCGATAATCTCTTTCACGTCTTTCACGCCATGGTTATCCAGCCATTCGTTAATGCCGTCGCGCACCTTAATAGTGACAGTGGGGTCGAGGAAGTTGGCCGTTCCAATCTGGATGGCCGATGCACCAGCCATAAGAAACTCGATGGCATCGGTGGCATTGCATATTCCACCCAAGCCGATGAGGGGTATTTTTACCGCCTTTGCCACCTGCCACACCATGCGCAAGGCCACCGGTTTAACCGCAGGGCCACTTAATCCGCCCGTGTTAATGCTTAAAAGCGATTGCCTTCGTTCAATGTCGATGGCCATACCCATGAGAGTATTGATGAGCGAAACACTGTCGGCCCCTTCAGCTTCCACGGCTTTAGCAATCTCAGCAATGTCGGTAACATTGGGCGAAAGCTTCACGATGAGCGTTTTGTTATAACGTTGGCGCACCGCCTTCACCACGCTTGCAGCGCCAGCGCAGGTAGTACCAAAGGCCATACCGCCCTCTTTAACGTTAGGACACGAGATGTTAAGTTCGATGGCAGGAATATTTTCCAAGGCGTTTATCCGTGAAGCACATTCCGCATAGTCTTCGGGCGTGTTGCCACTCACATTCACAATCATGCGCGAGTTCACGTCCTTGATTTTAGGATAGATGTGTTGGGCGAAATAGTCCACGCCTTTATTTTGCAATCCCACGCAGTTGAGCATACCTTGTGGCGTTTCGGCCATGCGTGGATAGTCGTTTCCCTCGCGAGGATGCAGCGTGGTACCTTTCACAATGATGCCACCAATGCCGCTTAGAGGTACGAAATCTTCGAACTCCAAGCCATAACCAAATGTGCCCGAAGCCGTCATCACGGGGTTTTTCATCGACATGTTGCCGATATTCGTAGTAAGAATGGCCATTACCAAAGCAGTTTTTGAATGTTAAACACTGGTCCTTCTTTGCATGCACAGAGGTTACCCTCCACGGTTTTCTCCACACAACAGAGGCATGCGCCAATGCCGCAGGCCATCAAATTTTCGAGCGACACCTCGCAGTTAATGCCCTTTTCGCGGGCATAGCGAGCCACAGCCATCATCATAGGCTTAGGTCCGCAGGTAGAAATCATGTCGAACGTTTCGTTTTGCAGCACCGAATGGTTGGTTACAAATCCCTTTTCGCCAGCAGTTCCGTCTTCGGTGGTAACCAGCACACGGCCAGTGCTTTCAAAGAGTTCTATCTCAAGTAAGTCGGTAGCCGTGCGAGCGCCCAGCAAGAATGTGGGTTGTGCGCCCATTTCCTTAATTATTTGTCCGAGGAAAAGCATTGGAGCCACGCCCACACCTCCACCAACGAGCAAGAAACGCTCATTAGGCGAAGTGGGAAGCGTGAAGGGATTGCCCAGTGGGAACACACAATTAAGCGTGTCGCCAGCTTTAAGCAAGGCCATATGTCGTGTTCCTTCGCCCACAGTAGCCACCAATAGTCCCATCTCGTTGCGTTGTTTGTTAACAAAGTTGATAGAGATGGGTCGGCGTAGGAATGTTTGTGGTGAGTGGTCTACGCGCACTTCAACAAATTGTCCTGGCATCATAGGAGGCAGGGGCTGGGCATGTGTGAGCCTGATGAGCACATATCGGGCATTCATTCGCTCAACATTCACGATGTTAAGGTCGAGGCAAAACTTCTTCATTTCTTCGTTCGTCATGTTTTCTTAGTGAGCTATTTGCTTTTTGTTTTGCGGTATAAGTCAGAAGCCGACACGCTTTTCGAACCCTTGTTCTTTGTAGCAGGCTTGGTGTTAGCCTTGTTGGAGTTGCTGTTTGTAGAGCTATTAGCAGCCGATTGGGTAGCCGCCTTATAATAAGCCATCGCTTCGGGCAGCAGTTGTTGAATGGCAGCGATACGCTTTGCGTCTGAAGGGTGGTCGCTAAACATGTCAGAACCATTGCTGTTACCAGATTTAGCGGCCATTCGTTGCCAAAATCCCACAGCCACAGAGGGGTCGTATCCAGCCATTGCAGCAAAGATAAGGCCCATGTGGTCGGCCTCCGACTCGTTGTCGCGCGAGTATTTCAGGTTTCTAAACGAGAAATATTGTCCAGCAGCTATTTGTGCAATGTCGCCCACCGTTTGTCCGCCAATAGCGCCAAGAATACTTCCACCAATCTGAGTTCCATAGGCTTGGCGCATCTTTTTTGACATTTGTTCGGCCGAATGTTTGGCCACGGCGTGTGCAATTTCGTGTCCCAAAACGATGGCCAACGAAGCTTCGTCTTGCGAAACAGGCAGCAGTCCCTCGTAAACCACAATCTTACCGCCAGGCATACAGAAAGCGTTAACCTGGTTGTCGGCCACGAGATTAAACTCCCATTCAAAGTTTTTCAGTTCGTCTTGGTAGCCATTGTTCACCAAATAGGTTTCCACGGCTTTTGCCAAGCGTTGGCCAACACGTTTCACCATGGCAGTATTAGCAGCGTTAGACGATAGTTTTGCGCTACTTAAAAACTTAGAGTACTCTTGTTTACTGAGGCTAAGAATTTGGCTATCCGACACCAAAAGCGAATGTTTGCGCCCAGTAATAGGCACCTTGCTCGAAGTTCCGCATGCTAGCATGAGTGCTGCAAGTGCACTAATGAGAAAATAATTAAAACGTTTCATATTTACTTGTACATTCTTTCTTATAGTCGCACAAAGATAGCTATTTAAAACCGAAAACATGTAGGAACAACAATTTTATTCGTATCAAGTTCAAATTCGGATAAGTAAAGTTTTGCGATTTGACGATTATTTTTTACTTTTGCATTGATTGCACAAACTCGGTTGGTACGCAGTTGTGGGCCTTTAGTAGGCTTCTTTGTGTTCATTCTTCGGTTTAGTACATCAGAAACAGGTCTAAAATCAATGGAAAGAGATATGAGAAAGGTTGCTTTGTGGGCGATAGCCTTATTGATGATGGTGTGTGGAACGGCCTTCGCCGAGTCCTATGAGGTGCTGTGGAAACGCTATGACGTGGCCATTGCTAAAGATTTGCCCCGAACTGGTATCGACGTTCTGAACCAGATAGCAGCTCAAGCCAAGGCTGATAGGCGTTATGGCACATTGCTTAAAACCTATATTTGCAAGGCTTCATTGATGGAAAATATTGTATCTGATTCGATTGTTGGCGAGGTGCAGCGCCTGGAAAAAGAAGAACAGGCATTGAGAAACACACAGCCTGTGGCGGCTGCCGTGTATCAAGCAGCCTTGGCACTGATGTATCAGAGTAATTACTCTCTTGGTAGTACAAGGGGTAAAAAAGCAAGTGAATATTTCAATATGTCGCTGCAAAATCCCGAAATGCTAGCAAAAGCACAGGCCAAAGATTTTGAACCGATATTGATACCGGGTGTAGATAGTAGGTTTTTTAATAACGACCTGCTGCATGTGTTGGCTATTTACGCTGGTGAATACCGCATGATGTACGATTTCTACGCTAAAAAAGGTAACCGTAGGGCGGCTTGTATCGTGGCGGCGATGATGTTTGACAAGGGCATGGGTTACCGTTTTCTTGATGAAAAAGAGGTTAAAGCCAAAGAAAACAAGAAGTCGTTCTACAAATCGCGCATCGTTCATAAGTTAGATTCTTTTATGAACGTGTACTCCGATTTACCCGAAGTGGCCGAATTGGCTGTTGTGCGATACGGATATATGAGTAATGCCGACGACGTAACCGTTGAACAACAAATAGAATACATTAAGTATGCGCTGGGCAAATGGGGTTCGTGGCAAAATATGAACAGACTGCGCAACGCATATAAAGAACTAACCAATCCCACGTTTTCTGCCCAATCGGCTAGGATGATATTGCCCAACCAACCAAGAATGGTGCATTTTACGGACGTTAGAAACATTGCTTCAATCACAATGAAGGTGTGGCGACTAAATGTTAAGGGCGACTTTGAAGAGGATGTGGAAGAAGAACGCGTGTATAAAAAGCTAAAACGAACCATGAAAGCCGTGCCAACGGCCACACGTATGTGCAAATTTGTGGGTAAACCTAACTATGTTTTCTCTGCCGACTCGGTGCAGTTGGAGGGTCTACCCGTGGGGATGTATCTGCTAGAACTTGCTGCCGACAATAAAAATGTGCCCGCTAGACGCATGTTGATGCGTGTTACCAACCTCGTTCCGATTGTGCAAGCCATGCCCAATGGCCGTTTGCGCTTCGCAGTTTTAAATGCCACAACAGGCCACCCTGTGCCTAATGCAAAGATAAGGATTACGCTTAGCAACTATAGAACAGATAAAACATGGACCGAGGTTCTCACCTGTGGCGACGATGGCGAAGTGATTTATACAGAAACTCGTAACATCAATCTAGAGTCTTTTTGTGCTTATACCAAAGACGATGTATATTATCAAGAAGCCAGAAACCGCTCTTGGTACGGCTTTTCTGAAAGGGAAACCAATTTCACATCTAATTATCTTTATACCGACCGAAGCATATATCGCCCTGGACAGACAGTAAATGTAGCGGGTATCTTGATGAGAGCAAGTGAGGATGTGACGCGTAAACCCGTTGAAGGCGAAAAACTTAAACTCACGCTTTACGATGCTAACCGTAAGGAGGTTGAGACGAAAGATGTTGTAACCGATGCCTTTGGTAAGTATGCAGCGCAGTTCTCGTTGCCCAATGATGGTTTAACGGGTAGGTATAGCGTACAGGTTACGGATGCATGGCGCAGCACCGTGTCTTTTAATGTGGAAGAATATAAACGCCCAACCTTTGAAGTGAGCTTCCCAAAAGTGGACGAAAAATATGCTCCTGGCGACACCGTGGTGGTTGTGGGGCATGCTAAGAGCTTTGCAGGTGTACCCGTTCAGGGCGCGCAGGTTAGCTATGAGGTGAAACGAACACCAGCTTTTTGGTGGTGGTATGATAGAGATGGCAACAGTTCGGGCAATTACATCCATCGAGGAACAGCCGTTACCGATGCTCAAGGAGGTTTCAGCGTGAGCATACCCATGATGCTTCCCAAGGACAATAAACGTTCGGGATTTTACAATATCCAAGTAACAGCCACCGTGGTAGACCAAGGTGGGGAGACTAGAGAGGTCTCTATGGCCTTGCCACTAGGGGCTAAAGCCACCGCTCTGGATTGCAATTTACCCGAAAAAAGCGAGAAAGATAGTCTCAAAAGCCTTTCCTTTAGCTTTAGAAATGCCTCGGGTGTGGAAATCCCTGGCAACGTTCGATACTACATAGACAACGAGTCGAACATGCAAACTGCTAAGGCCAACACCGAAATTGCCTTTAATGCGAAAGCGTTCAAGTCGGGTAAACATCGCCTTGTGGCCATCTGCGAAAACGATACCATTAATCAAGAGTTTGTGTTGTTTAGCTTAACCGACAGCCGGCCGGTGACCGAAACACCTCAATGGGCTTATCAAACAAGTACTCAGTTTAATAGCGATAACCGCCCAGTGTATGTGCAGGTAGGCACATCGCTTAAAGACACTTATGTGCTTTACGCCATTTATTCAGGAAATAAGTTGTTAGAGAAGGGCACAACGGTACTCAGCGACTCGCTCATGACCATACCCTATACCTATAAACCCGAATATGGCGATGGTATAACCATTAGCTATGTGTGGGTAAGGGGCTATAATTGCTATAGAAAAGAGTTCAGTATCAAGAGGGCGGCACCCGACAAACGGTTGGTGGCCGAATGGAAAACGTTTAGAAACAAGTTAACTCCAGGACAGAAAGAAGAGTGGACGCTGAACCTGAAATATCCCAATGGCAAACCTGCTAATGCGCAGTTGATAGCCTCATTATATGATAAGTCGCTCGAACAGATTAAAAAACATCAGTGGAGTTTTGACCCTAGTATCTATTTCAGAGTGCCTTCTGTAAATTGGTATTGGCCTTGGAATTTGAATTACGATGACCTCTCGGCTTCTTATTCCTTCGTTTCGTTGCACGAAAAAGATTTTAGTTTCTATCACTTTGATAATTCGTGCTTCTATTATGATAGGTATAGCAGTATGTATGAGCTTAGAGATAAGGGCGCTGGTGTTACAGCTAAGGGTAATGCCCATTTAAGAAAAGAGGGTGGCACACGTGCTTTAATGGTTAGGGGAACTAAGGCTTATAGTGGTGAAGCGAAGGTTTCAGGGTATGCTGTTGCAGAAATGATGAAAGATACTGCAGATGACAGAGTTGAAGAAAACTCAAAAAGGGGCGTCACCAACGAAAATCCATCTGTGCGCACAAACCTTAACGAGACTGCTTTTTTCTATCCTGCACTAACGTCTGATGCTAATGGCGATGTGGCCATCAAGTTTACGTTGCCCGAAAGCATCACCACATGGCGCTTTATGGGCTTGGCCACGGATAAAGACATGAATAATGTGCTGGTTGAAAACGAGGCTGTGGCCTCTAAAAAGATGATGGTACAACCCAATATGCCACGCTTTATGAGGCTTGGTGATAAGGGATGGATAACGGCGCGCGTTATTAATACAACCGAAACGGTATTGAAGGGTACGGCATTGATTGAAATTGTTGACCCCGAAACAGAGAAGGTGTTCTATAGCGAAACAAAGAATTGCACGGTGGATGCAGGCCAAACAGGCAACGTTAGCTTCTTACTCAATCTGCAAGAGGGTACAAAGTTCTATGCTGCTGGCGTTAAAGTGTGGGTGTGTCGCATATCTGTTACAGGCAAAGGTTTTAGCGATGGCGAACAACATTATTTGCCTTTGCTTAGCGATAGCGAACTGGTTACCAACTCACGAACTTTTACTCAACATCGTGCGGGCACACTAAATATCGACTTACGCAAACTCTTCGCTGTTCAAAGACCCGACAATCGCCTCGTTATCGAGTACACCAACAACCCCGCTTGGATGATGGTGCAGGCGCTACCTTATATGAGTGATGTGAACGTAGACGACGCCATCTCTCTGGCAACGTCGTATTATGTGAATAGTTTAGGTAATTATCTGCTTAACCAAGCACCCGTAATAAAGACCACAATCGAACAATGGAAACAAGAAAAGGGTACTAATAGTTCGATGGTTAGTGAATTGCAGAAAAACGAAGACGTGAAACAGCTGGTGCTCAAAGATACGCCTTGGGTGCAAGCTGCTGATAACGAAACGGCACAACGCCGAGAACTGACTCGATTTTTCGATGAAAATGGTATTAAATATCGTCTTAACGAGGCCACGAACAAACTGCGTGCTTTGCAGAAAAGCAATGGCTCATGGGCTTGGTATCCTAAGATGATAGGCAACAAATATGTTACCTTGTCGGTGCTTGAGATGTTAACGCGCCTGCAAACCTTAACTGGTGTACGCACAGATATGGATCGTAACCTGGTAAAGGCATTCGCATACATGGGTAACGAGGTGGCCTTAGAGGTGGCCGGAATGAAGAAACGTGAGAAAGAAGGCGAGAGCAACCTACGTCCAAGTGAGTGGGCGGTGAACTATCTCTATGTGTGTTCGCTTGTAGATAAAAGCTATTACGAAGATTATAAGGCCGAACACGCCTACCTCGTTGACCATCTGGCTAAACAACCCCTTGCCCTGACCATCTATGGCAAGGCCATTACAGCGGCTATTTTGGCCACAAACGGATATGAACAGATGGCTAAAGAATATCTGCAAAGCATACGCGAGTATAGCGTATTTACCGAAGAAATGGGTAGATATTACGATACTAGAAAGGCGTATTACAGCTGGTCGGATTACAAAATACCTACTCAGGTGGCTGCTATTGAGGCACTTCAAAACCTTGAACCCAGTGATAGCACAACCATTGACCAAATGAAACGCTGGCTGTTACAGCAGAAACGCACCCAGATTTGGGATACGCCCATCAACAGTGTTAATGCTGTTTATGCCTTCCTAAAGGGCAATACGCAGGTGCTACAAGCTGCCGCCGACTCGCCCGCAAAGCTTTTGGTAGACGGCAAACGTATCGAAACAACCAATGCTTCGTGTGGGTTGGGCTATGTAAAGACCACCATGACGGGGGCCAACCTCAACACATTCACTGTGAACAAAACTGCTCCAGGCACTTCGTGGGGTTCTGTTTACGCCCAGTTTACACAGCGAACCACCGACATCACCGATGCTTCTATGGGACTAAGTGTAAAACGTGAGCTGATTTATGATGGCGAACTGAAGGTGGGAAGCAAAGTGAAAGTGCGCATAACCATCACAGCCGACCGCGATTACGATTTCGTTCAGGTAGTTGATAAGCGCGCAGCTTGCATGGAACCCATCGACCAAATATCGGGTTATATGCGTGGATATTACTACTCGCCACGAGACAACGCCACCTATTATTATACCGACATGATGCGAAAAGGCACGCATGTGATAGAGGCTACCTATTATATAGACCGCCCTGGAACATTCACCACAGGTACTTGTACGGTGCAATGTGCATACAGTCCGGCATATATGGCTCGCACCAAGTCGCAAACGCTAATGATTAAATAAAACAAAGAGAATAATGAACAAAAACATTTTGGCCGCCATGTTCCTCTCTATGGCAGGCCTATCAGCCTCTGCACAGCGTATGGAAGCTGTGCGAACGGCCATCGACTGCGGTCAAGTGCTCTATCGCACACCCGTAACCGCGGTCTTCGAAGTAAAGAATAAGGGTGGAAAACCACTGCATATCACCACCGTTCGCAAGAGTTGTGGATGTACAAAGGTGGATTATCCCACAACAGAGATACCCGCAGGGCAGGTGTTTAAGGTGCATGCCACCTATGATGCGGCCCAAATGGGACACTTTAACAAGCAAATAGGTCTCTATTCGGCTGCTAATAAAGAGCCGTTGGTGCTCACATTGAAGGGAATTGTGGTAGAAGAGGTGAAAGACTTCTCGGGTACTTATCCCTTTACATTGGGCGATGTGATGGTTGAGAAAAACAATATCGAGTTTGATGATGTTAACCGTGGCGACCGTCCTGTACAGAAAATTCACATCATGAACAATTCGGGAAAACCAGTTCAGCCCGTGTTAATGCACCTCCCTCCTTATCTCAATGCCGAAGTCTCGCCTTCAACCATCATGTCGGGACGAGGCGGTGTGGCCTCTATTACACTCGATTCGCGCGAGCTTCGCCACTTCGGACTAACGCAAACCAATATTTATCTGGGCATGTTCCCAGGTGATAAGGTGTCGCCCGATAAGGAAATAAGCGTTTCGGCAGTACTTCTTCCTGGCTTTAACAATCTCTCTAAGGCAGCACTTAATAGGGCTCCGCAAATCAAACTCTCAACCACGAAGGTTGATTTGGGTAGCATTTATGGTAAGAAAATGAAGAAAGCTGAGATTGATATTGCCAATGCTGGCTACAGCACATTAGAGATTAGCTCGCTGCAAATGTTCACTGCGGGCTTAAAACTTTCGCTCAACAAAACCCACATCGCGCCTGGCGATGTTGCAAAACTTAAGATTACGGTAGACGAAAATCAACTTAAGAATGTTAAGTCGGCACCTCGTGTGCTCATGATTACCAACGATCCTAAGCAGGCCAAGGTGGTGATAACCATTAATGTAAAATGATTCAGGTAGAAATAGACAGCGGAAGCGGATTTTGTTTTGGGGTAACAACAGCCATTAAAAAGGCCGAAGAGGAACTGGCTGCTGGTAAAAAAATGTATTGTTTGGGCGATATTGTGCACAATGGCATGGAGGTGGAACGCCTTACTGCTATGGGTATGACCACCATTAACCACGAGCAACTTAAAGCGTTGCACGATGTGAAGGTGCTTTTGCGCGCACATGGCGAACCGCCCGAGACATACGAATTGGCTAAACGCAACAATATCGAGATTATAGACGCCACTTGTCCGGTGGTTTTGCAACTACAAAAACGCATTAAAAAGCAGTTCGACACCAATCCCAACGCACAAATCGTTATCTTTGGAAAGAACGGACACGCCGAAGTGCTGGGACTTGTGGGTCAGACACGTAGTGAAGCCATTGTGATAGAGCATTTCGACGAGGTGCATAAGCTTGATTTTGAACGCGATATTTACCTCTACTCGCAAACCACAAAGAGTTTGGACGAGTTTCATCGAATAATCGAATACATCCAATCGCACATCAGTGATAAGGCTATTTTTCGCAGTTTCGATACGATTTGCAGACAGGTGGCTAACCGCATGCCTAACATTGCACGCTTTGCCACCCAACATGATGTGATAATCTTTGTGAGTGGGCGTAAGAGTAGCAATGGTAAGGTGCTCTACAACGAGTGCAAGGCGGTTAATCCTAATAGCTATCATGTGGAGAATGCCAACGAGATTAGTCTCGAATGGTTTGCTAATGCACAGACCGTGGGTGTTTGTGGGGCTACTAGCACACCCAAATGGTTGATGGAAGAGTGTCGCGATTATATATTAAGTCATGTAAAATAGCTTTACATTAGCATAAAAAGGTTTGCCCCCGCTCTGTCTTAATGCTGCAGAGTGGGGGCAAATGTTATTGTCGCAGTGGCGTTAGGCGTAGTTTTTGATGGCAGTTAGCCGTTGTGGCCTTAGGTTTTGCCAACCTTTATCTTTGGTTTTGCCCATGATTAGAACTCGAAACCCACCTGCAATTTGATGCACGAGTTAATTTCAATATCGTTAGCTGAGATATATACAGAACCAAAATTATACTTAACATTGTTGTTGTCATCAAAGGAATTCATTGTTTGCATAACATATCCCACGGCTGCATGTAAGGCCAATTTCTTGGTTAGGCCAAAGCGATAGCCAAAAGAGGGGTTGAAATAAAGGCCATAGAAGTCTTTGGAAATAACATAACCCACCTTCATTCCGATAAAAGGTGTGATACCTTTATTCTTGAAGTTGAAGCGTACATCGGCAAAAATAGGAAACGAATTAAGTTCAGTATCGGGGTAATATTCAAGTCCAATACCACCACCAACAAACAATTTGGGGAATATTTGGCTGCCTAAGCTCACTGTAAAGCCAAATCTATTGTATTCGTTTCCGTCAAAACTAAGCGAATAGCTTGGTTCGACAAAGCCTTTAAAGCCTCTAGCAATTTGTAGTTCGCTTGCAGGTGCAGCGTATGCAGCAGGTGTTTCCTTGGCAGAAGGGTTCGCATTGAAAGTGACGTTACTCATGTTCGCCGTGTAAGGCTGTGCTGTTCGGCCTGTGCTTTGGGCATAATTCAAACTTCTGGGCATCGTCTCAGCGCTAGTGGCAAAGGCCAAATGCTCATTCTTTAGTTGTGCAACGCCACTTGAATATTGGGCGTTGGCGACCAATGATGCCGTAAACATCAAGGTCAAAGTAAGTATTTGTTTCTTCATATTGTGGTTATTAGTGATTGTTTTGCGTTATAAAATAGCCGTCAGCCCTTGCGTTTAGTCCCAAGTGTGCCTCATTTTATTGTTTTAGTTGGCTTTCTCTTGAGGTTTTTGTTAACAACGTGGCTTGCCTCTTGTCGTTTATTGCTGTTGTTGTAGCTTCTGTTAATCGGCAATGAGGTTCGTTTTAGGTTGCTGATTGTATTTTTTTTGAGTTCGCCTATATGCTTCTTTATTAGTTGCAAAGGTAAAATATTTTATTGAACAACCTACTTTTTTATTCCATATTTTTTGCTCTTTTTCATCGCGTTTTATGAGTTTAGTGTTGGTTTTGCTGGTTGTTTAATGTGGCGAGTGGCATGATTAGTGCAAAATTATGCTGAAGCAAGAGGGAAGGGGCGTTAATTTTGCCACAGAGATGTGATAAAACCTCATGATGTTTTGTGCCATTTTCGCCAAATAGTTGTACCTTTGTACTAAATAAAATAGACGAAAATGAACATCTGTATCGTAGCGGGGGCGCGCCCAAACTTTATGAAAGTGGCGCCCATCGTGCATTCAATAGAGAAAGCCAAAGGGCAAGGAAGAGACATTAATTACCAATTGGTATATGCTGGACGTGAAGACGACCCTACGCTTGAGGGCACACTCTTTGACGATTTGCAACTAGCACGCCCACAAGTGTACCTCGGTGTGGACTGCGAGAACCTAAACGATATTACCGGACAGGTTGTTTCGGCCTTCGATAGGTATCTGCAAGCTCATCCCACCGACGTTGTTTTGGTGGTAGACGACCTTGCTTCTACGCTCGCCACAGCCATTGTAACCAAGAAAAAGGGTATCTTACTGGCCCATCTAGTGGCTGGAACGCGTAGTTTCGACATCGATATGCCTAAAGAAATCAATCGTTTGGTTACAGATATGCTTAGCGATTTGCTCTTTACTGCTGGCATGCAAAGCAATAGTATAGCCACACGCGAGGGCGCTGAACTGTCTAAAATATATATGGTGGGCAACATCCTGATGGACACCTTGCGCTTTAATCATACGCGTTTTGTTCGTCCCGCATTGCTTGCTGAATTGCAATTGCAGGATGGCGAGTATCTTGTCTTCACCCTAAATCGTAAGGCACTCATCGCCAATAAGTCCAATCTCGTGGCTATGGTCGAGCAAATTGTGGCTGTATCTGCCCATATCCCCGTGGTTGCACCATTGCGCGGAGCTGCTGCTAAGGCTGTTAACGAATGCTTGGAGCAGCTGGGAGGCGCAGATAATGTGCATGTGGTTAGTCCGCTTTCGTATCTTGAGTTTGGTTATCTCACGGCCCACGCTAAGGGAATTGTTACCGACTCGGGTAATGTTGCCGAAGAAGCTACCTTTAATGGCGTGCCTTGTATAACGCTAAATAGTTATACCGAACATGCTGAAACGGTGAAATTGGGTACCAATGTGCTAGTTGGCGAAGACCCTAAAGCATTGGGCGAAGCTCTTAACACACTGAAAGAAGGTAAATGGAAACATGCTTCGATACCCGAAAGATGGGATGGACGAAGTGCCGACCGCATTGTTAGCATCTTGTTGGAACAAAGAAAAGCGAGGGACTGAGTAGTTAATAAGTTGTGGCGCGGAGGGTTTTACGACTATCGTGATGAAGGAATTGACAGGTTAACAAGTTTAAACCCCAATCGGTTATTATACCCCAAGGTTTCCAGAATTCTTGTTTATGTGTTGTTTCCAAGCATCTTTTATTTTCTTGTTGGCATCTTGTCTGTCTTTGTAACTTAACGTAGACTGCTACGCCTGCATTATAAAGACAGACAAGATGCTCGACAATAAAACAACCTATTTAGGCTCTAATGACCAATTTGGGTTAAATCTTAACTTGACAACTCGTCAATTTGTTTACTCGTATCCTCGTTTTCTCATCAACCAATCAGTTAAATATCACCTATTACTCCCCCTTCCCCCTTATAATGGGGTAGGGGTGTCATTTTTTTTATCAGTAAACAATGGAGAAACGTACACTTCCTGTGGTGGGATTGGCTTGCTCGGCCTGTTCTGCCAACGTAGAAAAGAAACTTAATTCGCTATCGGGCGTAAAAAGTGCATCGGTAAATCTGCTGGCGCGAACGGCTTTGGTGGAATATGATGCCACAGAAATAAGTCTGGAAAAGATGAAAAGTGAGGTCAACGCCATTGGTTACGACCTTGTGATAGAGAGCAATCGTTCGGTCGAAGCCATCGAAAGGCGCGAGTTGCAGCTGTTAAAACAATCCACACTTCTTTCGTGGGTCTTCGCCATATTGTGCATGTGCGTGTCGATGGGGTGGCTAAATCTGGGTGGAAAGGCTATGAACAACCAGGTGGCTTTGCTCTTGGCCTTGGCCAATTTCGTGGTGTGTGGTCGTGGCTTTTTCGTTAAGTCGTGGCAGCAATTGCGCCATGCGTCGGCCAATATGGATACACTGGTGGCCTTATCCACAGGCATTGCCTTTGTGTTCAGTGCGTTTAACACCTTTTGGGGCGATGCCGTTTGGAGTGTTCGAGGCATTGAATGGCACACCTATTTTGATGCTTCGGTGATGATTATCACCTTTGTACTTACTGGTCGTTTATTAGAAGAGCGTGCTAAAAGCGAAACGGCAGGCAGTATTAGACAGCTAATGGGACTGGCACCCAAGACTGCCCGACTCGTTGAAGCTGGCGAAATACGCGATGTCCCCATTGCAACTATAGCCGTGGGCGATGTGTTGGAAGTGCGAGCAGGCGATAAAGTGCCCGTTGATGGTATCGTAACTCAAGCCGAAAGCTTTATGACCGAGGGCGGCGCATATGTAGACGAGAGTATGATAACTGGCGAACCTAGCCCCGCTTTAAAGCAAAAAGGGGCGCGGGTGCTGGCAGGAACGGTTGTATCGCAAGGCAAATTTAGGTTTAAGGCACAACAAATTGGCGAACAAACGGCCTTGGCTCAAATCATCAAGATGGTGCAAGAGGCACAAGGAAGCAAAGCCCCCGTGCAGCGCGTAGTAGACCGTGTGGCGCGTGTTTTTGTGCCCGCGGTGGCTTTGATAGCCCTTGTCACCTTCCTTTTGTGGTGGCTGGTGGGCGGAAATGCGGCCCTTCCGCAAGCCATTCTCTCGGCCGTGGCCGTGCTGGTTATTGCTTGTCCCTGTGCCATGGGCTTAGCCACGCCCACTGCTTTGATGGTGGCCATTGGCAAAGCAGCGCAGATGAATGTGCTGATAAAAGATGCGGCTGCACTTGAAAGTTTGAAAACGGTTAACGCGATGGTGATAGACAAAACGGGAACGCTCACCATTCCTAATCAGAATATCGACTTTACCAAGGCCGACGACCTACCACTTGAAATGCGCGAGACCCTTAAACCCCATGCCGAAGAGGCTATGACCGAGTTGCAAAACATGGGCATCGAGGTGTATATGATGAGTGGCGACAAGGATGAGGCCGCGCATTATTGGGCTGAAAAGGCGGGAATAAAACACTATCGCAGTAGGGTTTTGCCACAGGATAAGGAGAACATGGTGCGCCAACTGCAAGCCGAGGGCAAGCGGGTGGCGATGGTTGGCGACGGCATCAACGACACGCAGGCATTGGCTTTGGCCGATGTGGGCATCGCGATGGGGCGCGGAACGGACGTGGCAATGGATGCAGCGCAGGCCACTTTGATGGGCGACGACCTACGCCGACTGCCCCAAGCCATACGCCTAAGCCGTAAAACAACGGCTATGATTGGGCAAAATCTGTTTTGGGCCTTTATATATAATGTGGTGTGCATACCGCTTGCGGCAGGTGTGCCCCATCTTTTCGGCATCAATTTCCAGATAACGCCCATGTGGGCCAGTGCTCTTATGGCTTTTTCTAGCGTAAGTGTGGTGCTCAACAGCTTGCGTTTGAAGTTGGCCAAATAGCTTTCGTAGAATAACTTAACCCTCTAAATAAAGATAATATGCAGAGAAAACGTTTTGCTATTTTTAGTCGTGGGCTAGCTTTGGTGCTGTCATTGATGTTGGTTTTGTGTGTGCAGGTGGCCTTTGCCGACCGGCCTTTGAAGTTGTTGGCCATCGGAAACAGCTTTTCGGAAGATGCCATTGAGCAGAACCTCTTTGAGTTGGCGGCTGCTACGGGGCATCAGATGGTTATCGGCAACATGTATATTGGCGGTTGTTCGCTTGAAAGACATTGGGGAAATGCGCAGAGCAACAAACCCGATTACGACTACCGCAAGATAGGAATAGACGGTAAAATGACCCGTACGGCCAACTATACGCTCGACAAGGCTTTGCGCGACGAGCAGTGGGATTACGTTAGCTTGCAACAGGTTAGTCAGCTTTCGGGCATGTACAGCAGTTTCCAACCCCATTTAGACAGTCTTATCGCCTACGTTCGGGCGCGTGTTCCCGCCACCACTAAGCTGATATGGCACGTTACTTGGGCATACGCACAGAACTCAACGCATGGCGGATTTGCCAACTACGACCGCAATCAGGACAAGATGTATCGTGCCATCGTTGAGGGTGCACAACGCTTGAAGAAAGAAAACGCACAGTTTAGCCTCTTTGTTCCCGTGGGCACGGCCATTCAAAATGCCCGCACCTCGTTTGTTGGCGACCATCTTAACCGTGACGGTTTCCACCTCGACCTGGTGTTGGGACGTTATACGGCGGCCTGCACCTGGTTCGAATGCCTGTTCGGAACGAAAGTTGTTGGCAACAGATATGCACCAAAGGGACTTAATAAGGCCCAGATAGCGGTGGCGCAATGGGCGGCGCACCTCGCTGTTGAACTACCTTTTGAATGTTCGCCAATAGATATTGTCAACACCGCCACAAAGGTTTCGGCAGGCGGACTGGTTGAAAAGAAATAGAATGAAATCAGGCGTGAAATACCTTTAAGGTACATTACGCCTGATTTTTGTTTAGCCCAAACGGGTGAAGTGGACGTTTTGCTTGCATGGTAAGCACGTGGCTACCATGTTTAGAATGGTGTTGGGCGTGTAGGTTCGTAAACATGTACGTTGCAATCTAACGCCTTTTATTCGGCAAATTCAGCCTTTTGGCCTATTGCTTAACCTCTATAAGCGTGGTTTGGTTACCGTTTACAAACAACGCCTGCTGGTTGGTGATGGGTTTTAACCTCAGCTTGGCATATTTGACAAGCATTTTTTCGGTAACTTCTTCGAAAGGGAAACTCTTGTAATGGGGGAGCGGATAGAAGTCTACCAGTCCCAAACCCTCGAACGATTTTAATTGCGGTGCAGCCTTTTCTGCTACATCCATGTCTTTTGCGTACGAAATGTTCGGTGCCATAATAATTGAACCGGCCGACTCGCCAATGTAGGGTTTGCCTCCTTTCACTTGTTCGAGTATAATGGTTTTTGCACCACTCTTTTCCAATTCTTGTAGTAGGTAAAACGTGTTTCCGCCCGAAACATAAATCAAGTTGCAACTTTGCAGTGTGCGTTCGATTAAATCCTTGGGCGCGCCACTCACGTCCAACACTTCAATATTTAATCCCAAATTCTCGAAAGCCTCTTTGGCTTCGTCAACGTAGTCGGTATATTCTTCGAACAAACTTGCGGTAGGGATGAACGCCAACTTCTTACCTTTCAAGTCGCCACCTACAAACTGGGGTGTGAAAGACGAAACAGCGGCAAAATAGGAGCATAAGAATAGTTTAACCATCATTTGAATGTTATTTGTGAATAGATAGGAGGGATGTTGGCCTCTGTGGGGCTTTCCCATCTTTATATAGGTGTTTAAACCGCCTGTTGGTTAAGCCGTTAACGCGTGGTGTAATTAACTTTCCGACATGTTCAACGGCTTCCAAAATTAATAAAAACCAGCGGACAAGCAAAAGAAACGCGAAAAAAGTTGTACCTTTGCAGCCACAATTAAAAATAGAGTGCTTGGTAAACCTCTTTAAAAACAAGAATTATGAACAACAAGGATAATCAAGTGAGTGTGCTGTTCATGCTTTTCAGCATACTCTTTTGCGTTTGCTTGATAGCGGCAAACGTGTTAGAAACAAAGCAAATAGCGTTTGGTTCAATCAGTTTGACAGGTGGATTAATCGTATTCCCTGTGTCGTACATCATCAACGATTGTGTATGCGAGGTTTGGGGATACAAAAAAACGCGCATGTTGATATGGATTGGCTTTGCCATGAACTTCTTTTTCGTGACGCTTGGAGCCATCTGCGACGTGATACCTGGTGCACCTTACTGGACCAATAATGATGGGTTTCATCAGATTTTTGGCCTCGCTCCACGCATAGCGTTCGCTTCTTTCCTCGCATTCATTTGTGGCTCTTTTGTTAATGCTTATATAATGAGCAAGATGAAACTGTCGTCGGGTGGTAAAAACTTCTCGTTGCGCGCTGTGGTTAGCACTATTTTCGGCGAGTCGGTAGACTCAATCATCTTCTTTCCCTTGGCGTTGTGGGGTGTTGTTCCCACCGAAGAATTGCCTTGGTTGATGCTTTGGCAGGTGATTTTGAAAACCGCTTACGAGATTGTTGCGTTGCCTTTGACCATTCGTTTGGTGCGTTATGTAAAGCAACACGAGAAGGTTGATACTTACGACAACGATGTAAACTATAGCATTTGGCGTGTGTTGAGTATATAGTTTGTGAGTTGATGAGTTGATGAGTTTATAAGTTGGTGAGTTTGTGAGTTGATTAGTTTGTGAGTTAATAAGTTTTTGAGTTGATTAGTTTGTGAGTTAATGAGTTAATGAGTTTTAAAGTTGATAAGCTTTTGGACTTTTAGCTTATGAACTTGTGAATGATATGGTTTCTAAGGCTCACCAACTTAACAACTTATAAACTTATAAACCCAAGAAAGATAACAAAATGGAAAAGAATAGAGAAACCGAAGGCTTAAAATCGTTGGGAAGTAGCACCAAATACAGCATGGATTATGCACCCGAAGTGTTGGAAACATTCGAAAATAAGCATCCCGAAAATGATTACTGGGTAAGGTTTAATTGCCCAGAATTTACCTCGCTGTGCCCTATTACAGGCCAACCCGACTTTGCCGAAATACGTATTTCTTACGTTCCCAACGTGCGAATGGTTGAGAGTAAGAGCTTAAAGTTATATCTCTTTAGCTTTCGTAACCATGGAGATTTTCATGAAGACTGTGTGAACATCATCATGAAAGACCTCATAAAGCTGATGAATCCCAAGTATATTGAGGTGGTTGGACTGTTCACTCCTCGAGGTGGCATCAGCATTTACCCCTATGCCAACTACGGAATGCCTAACACAAAGTACGCTGAAATGGCCGAAAAGCGTTTTGCTGAGTATGGTGGTTAAGTTGTGTTCACCTGAATTTGTGATTTGCAAGTTGGATAGCTAACGCGTAAACACAGCTTTTGGTTGAGCAAGTTGCCGGGCAACAAATTTGTTTTTAAACGAGTTGACCAATAAACAAGTGGCGAGTAAAGTATTTGTAGCTCCCAAACTTGTTTATTGGCCAACTCGTTTTCTTGTTAACAAACGCCTTGTTAACAGTTTATCCCCCCTTTTATCCTGCAAGCAGCACCATCAATCCGCCTATTACAATGTACAAAGCCGCATAGGGAAGGGCCGATTTTAGTATCTCGCCATCCTTGCCAGGCATGTCGCAAGCCGCCGTTGCAATAGCAATACTCTGTGGCGAAATCATTTTACCGCCTGTTGCCCCAGTGGTATTTGCAGCCACTATCCAATTGGGGTTGGCGTGATGAAGCTGAGTTGCCACGTTGGCTTGCAATTTAGCAAAGAGAATATTCGATGATGTGTCGCTACCAGTAACGAATGTTCCGATGGCACCGATTAGCGGAGCAAACAGCGGGTAAGCCTTCCCTGTGATGCTTGCAAGCGTGTCGGCGATAACAATTATCATACCCGAATAGTTCATTATGGCAGCCAAAGACACGAGCGAGATAATCGTAATCGTGGTTTTGCGAAGGTTTACCACCGTGCGGGCCAACGTTACGAGCAACTCTTTGGGCGAAACTCCCTGCACCAAACCGCCCAACACCGTGCCCAGAAACAGCATTAGGCCAGCATTGCCAATCCACGCAAACGAGAAAGCGGTGCCTGGAGCATGGATGGGCAAAGCAATTCGCGACACCAGCGTAGACTTTAAGAAAGTGTTAATGGATGGAAAGAGTGGTCCCGAAATCAATATAAACAATAAAATGAAGGCATATACCGCCCAGGCCATAAGCGTTTGACTGGCTGTGTAAGCCTTTTCGCTCTCCGTTTTCTTCTTTGGCGCAAACACTTTAGCATAAACCACAATGGCCACAATGGCTGCAAGCGACCCAATGATGGCAGGAGTTTCGGCTCCCAGATGGAGAGCCACGAGATATTGCGTGCCAAACGACACCACTCCAACCCATAACGAGAGCCACAAATTTTTGAATATGGCGCTCTTACTGTGATTGGTAAGTGTAAGGATGATAAAAGGAAGAACGAAATAAAGCAACGACAATTGCAGCACGGCATAAACAGAAAGTTGCGAGATAAGTGCTTGCGAGGCTGCTCCACCAGGGGCAATTTCGTTGGCCAGTGTTATCACTGGCACGCCCACCGCACCAAATCCCGTGGGCACGGTGTTAGCAATGAGCGACACCAATGCGCTGAACAGTGGTTTATAGCCTAAAGAAATAAGTATCGCTGCGGGTATGGCAACAGCCGTTCCAAAGCCTGCCATGCCCTCAAGCAGTCCGCCAAAACCCCAAACAAGCATCAACACCGTGATGCCATCATCGTCTGAAAACGAAGTGAATTGCGCCTTGATAACCTCTATTTGTTTGCTTTGTACCAGCACATTATAGCTAAATAGTGCCATCATAATGATGATAAGGATGGGGAACACCGATTTGAGCGTGCCCTCCACAAAAGCCCATGCCACGCCCATTTGCGTAAAACCCTGTGGCGCAAACTGCATGGCAGGCGCCAAAAACACGGCAATGGCGGCCGTGATGAGTAAGCAAATAAAGGCACTTCGGTGGCCTGCCATCTTGAAACCAAGCATCAAGACGAATAGCAGAACGATGGGAAGGATAGAAACTAGTGCGGCCATAAGGAGTTGTTTTGTTGGTTATAGTGGTTGTTGCAGGCTTGTGTTGCGTTTTTGTTTGTTGTCTGTGGTCTGCAAAGCATGTGGCAAATGTAATAAAAAATACTGATAAATGCAGCGTTGTTGTCATAAAAAGTGATGGGGCGAATGCACTTTAAAAGAACATTCGCCCCATTCTATGGTTTAAGTCTACGACGATTTAGTCGTTATAGTCGGCCACAATCTCGCAAATATTTGTGATTACGTTCATGGCTTTTTCCATCACCTGCACCGAGACAAACTCGTATGGGCCGTGGAAGTTAACGCCTCCAGCAAAGATGTTGGGGCAAGGCAAACCCTTATAGCTCAGTTGTGCTCCATCCGTTCCGCCTCTAATGGGTTTCACTTTGGGCGAAACGCCACTTTGCATCATGGCTTGTAGAACGATGTCTATTACATGCATGTTGGGGTCAATCTTCTCCTTCATGTTGTAATATTGGTCGTTTAGCAGCACTTCAACCGTTCCTTCGCCGTATTTTTCGTTCATGATGCGTGCGCATTTTTCGAAAAACGCCTTACGGTCTTCAAACTTATCGCGGTCGTGGTCGCGTATAATATAGCTCAGTTTAGCCGCTTCGGTGCTTGTTTGCATGCCAATGAGGTGAAAAAATCCCTCGTATCCCTCTGTTGTTTCAGGCGTTTCGTCGTGGGGAAGCATAGCACAGAACTCGCAAGCAAGTCTACTAGCGTTAATCATTTTCCCTTTAGCATAGCCAGGGTGCACGCTAACGCCTTTGATATTCACTTTTGCCGAGGCCGCATTAAAGTTTTCGTATTCCAGTTCTCCCAGGTCTCCGCCATCGATAGTGTAGGCCCATTCGCATCCAAACTTTTCAACATTAAAGTGGTGTGCACCCTTTCCAATCTCTTCATCGGGATTAAAGGCCACGCGAATATCGCCATGTTTCACCTCGTTATGGTCGCGCAACCAGCACATGGCTTGCATAATTTCAGCAATACCGGCCTTATCGTCGGCTCCTAGAAGCGTTGTACCATCGGTAACAATGAGGTCTTCGCCCACATGACTTTTTAGTTCGGGGAATTTTGTTGGCGACGACACGATACCTGGCGACAATTCTATGTCGCCACCATCGTAATTCTTCACGATGCGTGCCTTTACGTCTTTGCCACTGCTGTCGGGGCTAGTGTCGTAGTGAGAGATAAAACCGATAGTTGGTATTTTTTTCTTGCAGTTGGCTTTCAGCGTTCCATAGAGATAGCCCATTTCGTCCATCTCCACATCGCTAAGCCCTTCTCGCTCCATTTCTTTTTTAAGATATTCAGCGAAAA
The DNA here is from genome assembly GCF_937990675.1 of Hoylesella shahii. Lineage (NCBI taxonomy): Bacteria > Pseudomonadati > Bacteroidota > Bacteroidia > Bacteroidales > Prevotellaceae > Hoylesella > Hoylesella shahii. The sequence continues at coordinate 70,717 of NZ_CALKQY010000041.1, forward strand.
CAAGTTGTTTCGGGGTGCTCGGAACCGACTCCGAACTGTCGTCCGACTGTGTGTCGAACTTGGTATAATTAATAAATCTTTCTGTTATTTCCATGTTTGGTTTTAAGTTTGAACGAGCCACGGAATAGGGCTTTTTCTCCTTTTTGCGTGGTTTGGCATTTGCTTTGGCGCTTCTTTCGTGTTGCTATTTTATATGGTGTATGCTTCTGTTTGGTGCATTCCTTTTATTCAAAAGTTGCGTTTGGCAGCTGTTCAGCCGTTCGTGTGGGTTTATTTCCTTTTGATGTTAATGTATTTATCTATATTTTTGCCCAATAAAGGCGTCTGCACACCAATGTTCGTCGCAAAGATAAAGCCTTTGGCTTGCAGTTGGTTTTGCAAAGATACGAAATGTTTCAAAAAGGCAAAACAAAAGGGCAAAATCTTTTGTCTTATATCTGACTTGCTGAGATTGCCAGTAGAACATATTAGATTTAGTTTTGTATAAGAAATTTATCTGTTATGGATGATTGTAAATTCATTTTAATTAGAGGTTATTTTAGATGTTCTATTAAAGGGCGCATCTTTTGGTCATATTTCTCATTTCCAAAATTAACAATGAAAAGATTTCTTTTACATCGTGTCAATCCTGTATATAAAAGTTCGTCAAATGAAAGGTTGAAATATGTTGTCTTTTCGTATTGAGGCTCTATTATAAGGAATATAACTTCACTTTCCCATCCTTTAAATGAATTGATGGTTGAAATCTTGATAGTTCCAGAATTCATCCAGAAATGGAACTTCTTGTTGTCGCGGATGGTTTTATAGTTTGAGTTGTAGACTTTTGTTTTAAACGGGGACAGCTCAATATTATAATGTTTGACGAATGCACAAAAAGCTTCAATTGAAATACCACAGGCTTCACATTCTTCTTTTAAACGATTATTGAATGTATTGGGAAATGATGAGTAAAGGTCGTATATCGTTAGCAATTTAGCTATGTGCTGGCGCAATTTAATTATATCATTCTCAAATAATTCGTTCCTTTTGGGAAACATTTTTTTGCTCAAGTAATTAGAAATGTTCTTGAACCAGTTATCAGCATTGTTCAGGTCTTTTCCAAAATAGTTAAGGTGTACCATATACATGGCTTCTATAGTTTCTAACATAGATTTTGTGTGTTCACGCGAAGCATAACGGTAGTAGCAATCAAAGAGTCGTAGATGATTTGCTGTATAGCCAAGTATAGTTATGTCATTAGGAGAAATATTGTTAGTGTTATTAAGAATACAACTTCTAATAATGGTGTATAGAGAAGCAATTGTATCCGCATTTGAAAGATAAGTATAGTTAATTAATCCTTCTTTTTGTTGTTCGTGACCAAAGAAAGTCCAACTTCCATTTTCACTAAAGTCATCAATGTCGTATTTGTCACAGAAGATATTGCGTTGAAAGGATTGTGCCAAGTCTCTAACTTTGAGATCAGAACGGTAACAATACTTTAATTCATTCACGCCACGTACATTGGTAACAACATCTTTTCCTATCACCATTTGTCCGTATATGTTTTGTTTTACATCTCCAAATAGCACATAATCTCCCTGTGGATCGCGGAAATAATTCTTTATAATCTCCATCCATGTTCGGTTATAGTCCTGAATTTCATCAATAAATACTGCATCGTATTTTGTTATTCCCGCGTTGTGTTTTTCAAAGAGCGATATATTTGAATAATAGTGTTCATCTAAATATTGTCCGATTCTATCTGCTGGATAATCTTCAGGAATGTCAAATTCAATGTTAAGATTGTTTAATTCTGCATTAATAAAAGAGTGATAATTGATGATGATAAAGTTATTCATAGGAAATTCTTCATCAACCTTCATCAATTTGTCATGTATAAAGTTCTTAAGTGTTATGTTATAGGTCAGTATAAGAATTCGAGGGTTATTGTTCCTAGTTTGAGCTCGTTTATATGCTTGTACAGCTCTTGCTGCCAATACGGTTGTTTTACCAGAGCCAAATACCCCTTTAACTCGCTGTTCTAAATTTGTGGAATAAATTATTTCTCTTTGTTTTGGTGAGTAATTATAGGGAATACCCTGCTCTTTCAGATGTATAGAAGGTGATAGAATGCGTTTAAAACTCTTATATATGTCTTCTGTGAAAAGAAAAGAATGTTTGTTTCTACTCAGGTATCTTTTCAGAAGTATTATATTGAAATGTTCTTTTTCGAGGCAATCATTGCCTATTAAGTCTATGTTGTATTTTAGAAAATCTTGGTATTTTCTATCCTCTTTGTACGGTTGAACCAATAAATTATCTATTTCGTTTTGAGAAGCACAGTGAAAATAAATTGCACAAGTAACAAAGTTAAAGCTTCTGATATCATTTATTCTCTTTTCAAGCAATTTGTCAACATGTAGGTCGAAAAGATTATTCTTGTATTTAAGAACCTGATCAATAGGTGACTTAACATGGGCGTTAGTTGGAGAGTAAACCCATTTTTTCTTCTCATTCACGATGAAGTGGTCAAGATTCCAATCTTTAACTTCAATCACCATTACGCCATTACCCTCACGCATGATAATTACATCTGGGCGGTCTCCATTCAGATATGGGTTAAAATACACCTCATATGAGTCATCTAACGATTGTTGCAAGAAGTTCAGCAAGGTTAATTCACCATCAGTGGGAGGAATTTTAAATTTAGAGATTGTTTCCATTGAAGGGTAAAAAATGGCCATGTCTGTATAAGTTGGTGGATAGTTAAAATATAAGAAGATCTTAATGTTCGGAGAACTAAAGAAAGAGGAACGCCTTAGCATTCCTCCTTTTGTGACCCCGGCGGGATTCAAACCCACGACTTCAGGAACCGGAATCCTGCGTTCTATTCAGCTGAACTACGAGGCCTTTGTTACTTATTGCGCTGCAAAAGTAAGCATTTTTGTTGGTTTGAGCAAATGGTTTGACGCTAAATATAAAGGCGGTTTGGGGTTATCTGCATGGCGGTGAAATATTTAGCAAGGCCACTTGCTGAGATGAAGCAACTGTGGTGAGGGCGAAAGAGACTTTTATGATGTATGTAATTAAGGGATATTAGGTTGCTAATTGATGTAGTTTTGTGGCGCTATATAACAAATTGTATTATTCTTTTCGGTGTTTTGCCCATTTATTGTTTATTTTGCTACCTTTGTACAGCAAAATAATATTTCGTAAGATGAGTACATTGATAAAGCCAAATGGTTACCATGCACACTTAGACAAAGTGAGAACGGAGCAAGCAATAAAGCTGATAAAGGACTTTTTTCAGCAAAATCTTTCCACCGAACTGCGCTTGCGCCGCGTTACGGCACCGCTTTTCGTGATGCAAGGGCTGGGCATTAACGACGACCTTAACGGCATCGAACGTCCCGTTACGTTCCCCATAAAAGACTTGGGCGACGCGCGTGCCGAGGTGGTGCATTCGCTGGCCAAGTGGAAACGCCTAACGTTGGCCGAATATAAGATAAAACCAGGCTATGGCATTTACACGGATATGAACGCCATTAGGGCCGATGAGGAGTTGGATAATCTGCATTCGCTCTATGTAGACCAGTGGGATTGGGAAATGGTTATCACTCCCGAACAGCGCACCTTGCACTTCTTGGAACAAACGGTGCGCCGCATTTATGCTGCCATTTTACGCACCGAGTATCTCACTTGCGAAACTTATCCCGGTTTGCAGCCGTTTCTGCCTGCCGATATTCATATTGTGCACAGCGAAGAATTGCTGCAGATGTATCCCAATCTTACAGCAAAAGAACGCGAAGACGCCATTTGCCAAAAGTATGGCGCTGTGTTTATTGTGGGTATTGGGGGCGAGCTTAGCGATGGTAAACCACACGATGGACGCGCGCCCGACTATGATGACTGGTCGACAGAGGCCGAAAATGGCCGCTTTGGACTTAATGGCGACATCCTTATATGGTATCCAGTGCTGGGGCGTTCGGTGGAATTGTCGTCGATGGGCATACGTGTTAACGATGAGGCTTTGTTGCGACAACTGCAGATTAGAGGCCAAGAGCATCGTGCACAATTATATTTTCATCGACAATTGCTTTCGGGTAAACTGCCTTTATGTATAGGCGGTGGCATCGGACAAAGTCGCTTGTGTATGGTTTTACTGCAAAAGGCGCATGTGGGCGAAATTCAAGCCAGTATCTGGAGCGACGAAATGCGCGCCGAATGCCAAGCTGCGGGCATGCCATTGATTTAATCCAAATCTGTAGGTACACTGTTTGGTGCATGTTTTATGGTGCATTCATTGTGGCTCGTGTCTTTGTTTGGCTCGATATTGCAAGGTTTATAGGTAGATGAGATTGTAAAATATTTGTACTAAATTTTAACATTATGAGTGCCTTCGCCGTAAAAAATCTGGGCGTTGGGCTTATTTGTACGCGTATTTTTAAAGTTTGTAACCGTTTGATTTACTGATGGTTGTGGTGAAAAAAGCGAAAATTGCGCCCTTTTTACGTGTAAAAGGCGTACAAAGCATGGTAAAACGCTTTGTAAAAAGCAGCAAGCAGATTTTCTTTTAAATCGAGGAAATAGGCCATAAATACTATTGTTTAAGCCATTTTTTGTGTCTTTTAGAAGCTATTTGCAGCAAATTGCCCTGCGTTTAGCAGCAAAACACCTTGCGTTTTGTTGCTAAATGCATTGCGTTTTGTTGCTAAATGCACTGCGTTTTGCTGCTAAATGCAAGGTGTTTTGGTGCTAATTGGCCAGTAAAGTCAAGTGTTTTTGCTGCATTTTTTGGTTGTTGCGAATGCAAAATTTCGAGATTTTTCTTCAAAGAGAAAGGCAAAAACATAGTGTTTTGCAAATGCGAGCGGGGAGAAGCGCTTGTTGTTAGTCGCAAATCTTGTCTGTTTTGCGCATTTTATATCGCTTTTACGAGTAGATTTTTTCTAGAATGTTTCGGCTAGAAAGTGTGTTTTGTAAAATATATTTACCTAATTAACAATTTTGTGTTACATGCTTAGTTCAAAACAAGTTGCTTGTTACGTGGCATTGGTCAGCATCTTGGCATAAGATGAAAATAAGGAGCAACGATGCACACAGCCACAAAACAAATCGCCCATGGCTATTTACCACGAAGTAAACAGCCATGGGCCACCCTAAATGTATCATTATTAAGCGAGTTCCAGGCCCAGTGCGTTGCGCAGTTTGTCGATGGCAGGATTAGCTTTAAGCATGTTTTCGTAAATTTCTTTTTTAGAAAGAATACGCTTCATCTCCTCCATCTTGGCCAATCGGATGTGCAATTTCAGTTGTCCGTTGTGCAAGTATTTCGCCAGTCCGCCTTCAATGCGTGTTCTGATATTGTTCACCTCTTCCATCACAATTTCGTTATCGGCCAGCACCTCGATGTTGGGGAAGTCGGTAATGCGTGGTTGCATGTTCTTCATGCGCGTAGCAATGGCCACCATAGCTGGCGGCATGCGGTTGCAAAGGGCCATCCATTGCAGTTCAAGTTCTTCTTGCGAGAACACGTTGCACTCTTCTTTATTTGTAATCTCCTCTTCTTTCACCACTCCCATTTTTTCCGGTCCGCGTTTAAGGTCGGCAAACGAAGTACCCAAGTTGTGCAATTTCAGTTTCCCTGTAGGCATTCCGGTGCGTATTGGGTTGGCAGTGGGTGTGCTACTGGTTTGATGCGAAGTTGTTGTAGCAGTATTGGCAGGGTTGGGAGACGCGGTAGCGAGCGCGATTATCGTTTCGGTGCGCGTTGCCGATGTAGTGCGCGCCATTGTTTTTTCCCCACCGACCACCTGTTGAGCCGGTTTAGGTTGGGGAGAGGCAAGTTTTCTGAACAGGGATTTCAAGCTCTTGGGGCTACGCCCCGCAGCAGGTTCGTCTTCGGGTTGCGTTATTTGCGCCACTTGTATAAGCGTAAGTTCCACCAGAAGTCGCTTATTGCTGCTTGCTCGATATTGAATATCGCATTGGTTCATCACCTGCAAGGCCTTATAAAGAAAAGGAGTGGGGCATTTTTGAGCCTGTGCTTTAAAGCGTTCGCGTTGTCGTGCGCTCACTTCGAGCAGAGGCAAGGTGCTCTCGTCTTTGGCCATGAGCACATTGCGCACATGCGAAGCCAAGCCGTTAACTAGGTTTCCACCATCAAAGCCTTTAGCAATGATGTTGTTTACCAGCAGCATGATGTCGCTCACTTTGTTTTCAATGGCCAGGTCTATGATGTTAAAATAATTATCGCTATCAAGCACATTGAGGTCGGCAATCACGCTTTCGTAGGTGAGATTGCCTTGAGCAAAGCTCGCTGCTTGGTCGAAAATAGATAGTGCGTCGCGCATGCCTCCGTCTGCTTTTTCGGCAATCACTGCCAGCGCTTCTTCTTCGTAGGCAATGCCTTCTTTTTCGGCCACGCCTTTAAGGTGGTCGATAATTCCCGGAACAGTCATTCGCTCGAAGTCGTAAATTTGGCATCTCGACAAGATAGTGGGTAAAATCTTGTGCTTTTCGGTAGTAGCCAAAATAAAGATGACATGAGCAGGAGGCTCTTCCAGTGTTTTAAGAAAGGCGTTAAAGGCCGCCGTAGAGAGCATGTGCACCTCATCGATGATGAAAACCTTGTATTTACCCACCTGTGGTGGAATGCGTGTTTGGTCCATCAGCGTTTTGATGTTCTCAACCGAGTTGTTACTGGCCGCGTCGAGTTCGAAGATGTTGTACGAACGTTGGTCGTTAAAGGCATCGCAGCTTTCGCAATGGTTACATGCTTCGCCCGCTTCGGTTGGTGTAAGGCAGTTAATGGCTTTAGCAAAGATGCGTGCGCAGGTGGTTTTGCCCACCCCTCGCGGACCGCAAAAGAGGTATGCGTGGGCCAGTTTTCCGCTTTTCACCGCGTTTTTCAGCGTTGTGGTAAGAGCCGATTGGCCCACCACCGAGTCGAAAGACATGGGGCGGTATTTGCGTGCCGATACGATATATTCTCCCATACGTAGAAGTGTTGTGTTGCTTAATGTGTTTGGTAAAGGCCCAAGGAATGGTGTTTAGGGCCGTTAGTGGGGCGTGGTTTTGCCCATGTTGCAAAGTTACGCATTATTTTTGGCTTTTCTTTTTGTTCGCGCCTTTTTATTGTTGGGGCGCAATATACGGCGTGTGCGTCAAGGCTCAAAAGCTATTGCGAAGTGGCCAAAAAGTAGTTGCAGTAGAATTATTTACACAATAAGTGTGCCCGTGGTGCGTGGCGATTGAAAAAAAAGTTGTAAGTTTGCAACAAATATCTAAGCTATAATGAGCAGCAAATGGACTGAACTGGGGAAGATGCTTAACCACTATCGTTACTTAATCGTAATAGTAGTGGGCATACTTATCGTTGTGTTTATCGACGATAACAGCATTATGCGCCGTTTTCAGTACGAACTACAGATAAGTGATTTAAAGAAACAAATAAAAGAATATAATGAACGGCACAACACCGACTCGGAAAGGCTACGCCAATTGAGGCGCGACCCCAAAGCCATTGAGAAGATAGCGCGTGAGCGCTACTTTATGAAAACCGACGACGAAGATATCTATGTGCTGAGCGACGATGAGAAACCTACACAAAAACAAGATGAAACAACTGAATAAAATACAAACTATTGTGTTTGCCGTGGGTGGTGTGCTGATGGTTATTGGTGCTGGCTGCTTTGCTTTTATGTGGCACCAGCAGGTGGTTTGTTGGCTGTTTTTGGCTGGAGCGGTTATGTTCAGCCTGATGCAATCAATGCAAACCTATGAAGGCAGCGACTTTGTGCTGCGCCGATTAAAACGCATTCAGAGCGTGGCCAACATCTTTTTTATGCTTTCGGGCATATTAATGGTAGACACCGCCTTTATGTTTTTTCGCCCCATTTTTAATAGTGCTATTACCTATGTAGACTATTTGTACAATAAATGGGTGGTGTTGCTGCTCATTGCAGCCTTTTTAGAGATATATACTGTGCATCGCATAGATTCAGAAATGAAGAAATGCAAAAATAAATAAACCTTAAGCACCGCTACACCTCTTTATATATAAGTACGCCAAAAGCTGTTATGAAGCATTAGAGAATTTCTCAAAAAATACTTAAAAGACGGCTTAATGAATTAAATAGACTGAAATTAATTCGAAAACCCATAAAAGCGTATTATCTTTGTGAAACCAGACAGAAACAATCAACTTATGGAAAAACTTCTATATACATTGCTCGCGTTGGCGCTGCTTACATCATGTGGAGGCAGTTATAACATCGAAGGCACTTCCAATATTTCAACCCTTGACGGCCGAAAGCTATACCTGAAAGTGCTAAAAGATAATGAATACAAGAAACTTGACTCGTGTGACGTGGTGCATGGCAAGTTTGGATTCTCTGGCTCGCTAGACTCTGTGTGCATCGCTAATATCTTTATGGATGACGAAAGCGTGCTGCCTCTGGTGCTGGAAGATGGAAAAATCTTGGTGAAACTTGACGATGCACAACAAAGTGTGTCGGGAACGCCGCTAAACGATAAACTGTTTAAGTTCTTTAATAAGTATAACCAACTTAAAAATCAAGAACAAGAACTGCTGCATAAGCACGACCAAGCCATTATGAATGGTAGCAATATGGATGTGGTTAACGCTCGGCTGAACAGCGAAGCCGAACGCCTGTCGGGGCTTGAGGATAGGCTCATCACATCTTTTGTATGCGAAAACTTCGACAACGTGCTAGGTCCTGGCGTGTTTTTTATGGTTACTATAGGCTATGATTACCCTGAACTAACCCCATGGATTGAAGACATCATGAGCAAAGCCACTGATAAGTTTAAGAACGATGCTTATGTGAAAGACTATTATGCCAAGGCGCAAGAGAACCAGCAGATTATGAATGGCATGAAAGATGTGCCCGTGTCTAATAGCGCATCTACCACAACAACGCCTCCTGTGGCACCTGCGCCCACGCCAAACGATTTGGCTAAGCCTGCAAAATAATGAAAACACTAATTTACGGTGCTACGATAGTAAACGAGGGAAGGGCATTTAAAGGATGCTTAACCCTTGACAACGACCTGATAGAAAGTGTTGTTGAAGGCGAAGAAGTGCCACAAGGCACGTTTCAACGAAGGATTGATGCCACGGGATGTGTGGTTATGCCAGGCGTGATAGACGACCATGTGCATTTCCGCGAACCCGGATTAACAGCTAAAGCCGACCTAGAGAGCGAGAGTAGAGCTGCTGCATACGGAGGCGTAACAACGTTTTTCGAAATGCCCAACACACTTCCGCAAACCACAACACTCGAAGCACTGAACCAAAAACTGGAGCTTGCACAACACAAGAGCCATGTTAATTATAGCTTCTTCTTTGGAGCAACCAACCAAAACGCTGCCCTCTTTGAGCAGTTAGACACTAAGCGCCTGCCAGGCATAAAGCTTTTTATGGGCGCTAGCACAGGAAACATGCTGGTGGATAGGCTTGAGACGCTTGAAATAATATTTAAGAACGCCCCGCTGCCCATCATGACGCATTGTGAAGACACTGTGCTGATTAACCAAAATATGGCCGAAGCCAAACGCTTGTATGGCGACGACCCTGCCATTGAGCATCATCCCCAAATAAGAAACGAAGAGGCTTGCTTCCGTTCGTCGGCATTGGCCGTGGAACTGGCCACCAAATATGGTGCACAACTGCATGTGGCGCACCTCACCACCGCACGCGAATTACAACTGTTTGGTCATCATCCGCTTATCACAGCCGAAGCTGTGATTGCCCATTTATGGTTTTGCGATGACGATTATCGCACACGTGGCACAAGGATTAAATGTAATCCTGCAGTGAAAACACGGGCCGACCGCGAGGCTTTGCGGGCAGCATTAACCGATGGACGCATCACGGTGGTGGGTACCGACCATGCGCCGCATCTGCTTTCTGATAAAATGGGTGGGGCGGGCAAAGCTGCTTCGGGCATGCCGATGGTGCAATTCTCGCTGCCTGCAATGCTCGAACTATGCGAAAAAGGTGTGCTAAGGATTGAAAGGGTGGTGGAACTGATGTGCCATGCACCGGCGCGATTGTTCGCAGTGAGCAAACGCGGATTTATTAAACCAGGATATAAGGCCGATTTGGCCATTGTTAAACGGGGCGAAGCTTGGACAGTGAACCAGGATTGCATACAAAGCAAATGCCAATGGAGCCCAATGGAGGGCGAACAATTTCGGTGGCGGGTGGTAACAACCATCTGTAACGGGCATCTTTTGCTTGATGAAAACGGCATGTTTGATGCCCAATATCATGGCGAAGAGGTGAAGTTCGAACATTGATGGGCTAATGTGGCGCATGCGCCTTGATGCTGTTAACCCCCAAAATATATTGCTATAATACAGAGATGATATTAAAATATAAAGTCAACGAACTGCGCCCATATATCAGTTGGCTATACTTTTTCCACACATGGGGCATGAGTGGGAAACCCAAAGAAGAGAAAGAGAAGTTGCGCAACGAGGCCGAAGAGATGCTCGATATGATGGAAACGCGGTATGAAACGTTTGCCGTTTTTGATATTTTCGATGCCAACAGCGATGGCGACGACCTCCTTATAGGCGATAAACGCCTGCCCTTGCTGCGCCAACAGAAACCAAGAAGCGCTGGGGCACCCAATCTTTGCTTGGCCGACTTTGTGCGGCCGCTGGCCAGTGGCATAAAAGATAAGGTGGGAGCCTTTGCCACAACGATAGACCCAAGCATAGAACACGACTTCAAAAGCGATGATTATCAGCAGATGATGGCTAAAGTGTTGGGTGAAAGATTGGCCGAGGCAACAGCCGAACGCATGCACGAAGAGGTGCGAAAACATTATTGGGGCTATGCGCCTGATGAGAATTTCGACCCACAAGAGTTGCTTAAAGAGCCTTATCAAGGTATTAGGCCAGCCGTGGGCTATCCCTCGATGCCCGACACTAGCGTAAATTTTCTGCTCAACGAACTTATTGATATGGGGCAAATAGGCATACATCTAACCCCCACAGGCATGATGCAACCGCATGCAAGCGTGTCGGGACTAATGTTTGCACACCCCAAATCACAGTATTTTGATTTAGGAAAAATAGGCGAAGACCAACTAGCCGACTACGCCAAACGCCGTGGCGTTCCGTTGAATATGATAAAGAAATTTGTGCAGTAAGCGCAATAGGGCGTAAATAGAATATTAAGCAAGTGATTTTAAGAATACTCATACCTCTATTATTAGTAATCCTCTTGCCCGATCTCTATATCGAACGGCGCAATTGGAAAAGTAAACGCAAGGCAAAATGGCCTATGCGCACGCTCAGATGGATGATAACTCTGGGCATGGTGGCGTTTACTATCGTGATGGCAACAGCTAAAAACTTCATTCCGGACAGCGTTGAGGTGCTCAACATCTTTATCGTTTGTCTGGGATTGCTTGTTGTTCCTAAATTTGTTTACGTGTGTTGCGCCATCGTGGGGCGTGCCATCGCACGCATGCAGCACTCCACAACAAACTGGGGAAAGGCTGTTGGCTATATGTTGGCGTTGTGTTGTATCTGCTTTTTTGCTTACGGATGGACCATCGAAGCCAATCGCTTAGTTGTAAAGCAAGTTGAAATCTACTCGCCCGACCTGCCAGAGGCTTTCGATGGCTATCGCATAGTGCAGTTTAGCGATGCGCATGTGGGTAGTTTTGTAGGCAGACATGCACACTTTTTAGAGCGAGCAGTAGACACAATTATGGCTCAACACGCTGATGCTATCGTGTTTACGGGCGACTTGCAGAATGTGCAGCCCTCAGAATTATATCCTTTTCGCCAACTCTTAAGCAGCATTAACGCTCGCGATGGGGTGTACTCGGTACTTGGAAATCACGATTACAGCATGTATTTCAACGGAGATGAGGCCGTGAAGATAGCCAACGAGCGCGAAATGGTGTCGCGACAACGTCAGTTTGGATGGTACTTGTTGCTTAACGAACATCGAGTGATACATCGTGGAGCCGACTCGATCGTGGTGGCTGGTACCGAAAACGATGGCAAACCGCCATTCCCCAAACGCTCAGACCTGGCTAAGGCCCTCAAAGGGGTGAACAAAAACGCTTTCGTGTTATTGCTTCAGCACGACCCCTCGTCGTGGGAACGCAGCATATTACCCAGTAGCAACGTGCAAGTAACACTCTCGGGGCACACCCATGGCGGACAAGTAGATATGTTTGGATTGCGCCCCACACGCATATTACTTCATCAAGACAAGGGACTATACACTCAAGGACAACGCTCGCTCTTTATTTCTTCGGGATTGGGAGGAGTTGTTCGCTTCCGTTTCGGCGTTCCACCCGAGGTGGTAGTTATCACCTTGCGCCGCGGACAGGTGCAGTAGGTAGTACGGTAGTAAAGGAGTAAGTAGTAAAGGAGTAAGTAAAAAAGGAGTAAGTGGGCTAAGGATTAAATTAAATGCTTGTGTGGAAGCTTAGTATATCAGTCAGCAAGTAGTTGAATAAATCCCAAATAAGCTCTTTATAGCTTTGCTAGCTTGTTAACTTGTTAAGCATTAAGCTTGTTAGCTGTTCGACTTGTGAACCCATCAATATCTCATAGAAACAACAATGTTAATTATCTATCGTATCTATCAGTTGTTAGTGGCTTATCCATTAATAATCTTGGCCACAGCGTTAACAGCCCTCGTAACCATCGTGGGGTGCTTTTTAGGCAACGGACACGTTTGGGGTTACTATCCAGGTAAATGCTGGTCGTGGTTTGTTATTCGCATATTGTTCTTACCCATTAAGGTAGAAGGTCGTGAAAATCTACAGCCTGGGCAATCGTATGTGTTTGCAGCCAACCACCAAGGAGCATTCGATATCTTTATGATTTATGGCTTTTTGGGTCGCAACTTTAAATGGATGATGAAGCAATCGCTCCGCAAAATCCCCCTAGTGGGTAAGGCTTGTGAGGCCGCACACCATATCTTTGTAGACAAACGCAGTGCCTCGAAGATAAAGAAAACCATCGACGAAGCTCGGCAAACCCTAAAGAATGGCATGTCGTTGGTGATTTTCCCCGAAGGCGCACGCACCTTTACAGGCCATATGGGCGTGTTTAGACGGGGAGCTTTTATGTTGGCCGACGAGTTGCAATTACCCATTGTGCCAGTAACCATCAACGGATCGTTCGACGTTATGCCACGAACACGCGACCTAAAATGGGCTAGATGGCACAGGTTAAGGCTCACAATACACGCCCCGATAATGCCAATTTCGCAAGGACCAGACAATATCAAGTTTCTAGAACAGCAAAGTTATGAGGTGATAATGAACGGACTTGTGCCCCAATATCAAGGCTTTGAATACAATCCCGACCAATAATCGCACCCTTGTTATCAAAAAACACGCACGTTGCGCTTTGAACTTCTAAGAAATAACCTTACCTTTGCAAAAGTAGAACCAACACAGAACACGGCATGAACACAAGCGACAGCATCGTTATCATCCCTACTTATAACGAAAAAGAAAACATTGAGAAAATTATTCGAGCCGTCTTTGCACTCGAAAAATGTTTCCATATCCTTGTTATCGACGACGGAAGTCCCGACGGAACGGCCGCCATTGTGCGCCGACTGATGGAAACCGAGTTTGGCGAACGTTTGTTTATGCTTGAGCGAAAAGGCAAACAGGGATTGGGAACAGCCTATATCACGGGCTTTAAGTGGGCGCTAGAACGCGACTATCAGTATATCTTTGAGATGGATGCCGACTTTAGTCACGACCCAACAGACTTGCCTCGGCTTTATTCGGCCTGCCATGACGAAGGCTTTGATGTGGCTATTGGGTCGCGTTATGTTAGTGGTGTAAACGTTGTAAACTGGCCTATCGGGCGTGTACTGATGAGTTATTTCGCCTCTAAGTACGTGCGTTTCGTCACTGGTTTCACGGTTCACGACACCACAGCGGGCTTTAAATGCTACCGTCGCAGGGTACTTCAAACCATCCCGCTCGACGAAGTGCGTTTCAAAGGCTATGGTTTCCAAATCGAAATGAAATACACCGCTTATAAAATAGGCTTTAAAATAAAAGAAGTTCCCGTTATCTTTGTCAACCGACGAGAAGGAACAAGCAAAATGAGTGGAGGCATATTTGGTGAAGCTTTCTTTGGAGTGATGCGTTTAAGACTCGATGGATGGCTTCGTAAATATCCCCCAATAAAAGAATGAACACCCATGGGTGAACATGAAAAGGAGTGGAAAGCACTTGCGGCTTCCACTCCTTTTCATGGCATTATGAGTTTGTACGATTATGAGTTAGTGAGTTTATGAGTTGCTGAGTTATTGAACTTGTTTATTGCTCGATACGATAATTAGTCCTCCCTTATAAACCTAATATTTCTCTGATTCATAGCATATTATACTATAAATTATTTGCTTATATCTGCAAGTTTTTGTACCTTTACAATATAATTCTTGCAGATATTTATGCTTAAACGTACATCCAAACAGCTCTCTTTGTT
>NZ_CALKQY010000042.1:0-86262 GCF_937990675.1 Hoylesella shahii
CCCGTGCGCATTGAAAAGACTAGGCAATTGGAACTTTTCTAAGCAAATCCTTATCCCGAACTGGCGTAATTGATTGTTATGCGACTTACCCCACATTTTTATATTGTACTCATTCCTTCGAGTTCATTTCTCTTGGGTTTATCAACATTTGTCCGTCTAATACTGTTAGCGTAGTACATTACTTATTATAGAAACACCCCGTTATTATTGTTTGTGCCATTACCATATTATTGCATGAACAACTAATAAAGTCTCAAACATCGTGCATCGAAATCAAAAAACGCTAGTCTATTGGCCTTATCTCTTATCAGATTTCGGAGAAAAAACAAATGCGCACCTCATTGTTCGCCCTGCAAATAGTTCTTTTTAACCTCAACATGGCATAAATTAAACCACAAGATACTGGTAATGCGCTATCAATTTTCAACTCAAACTTGCTAAAACCATCGCGCTAAACCCTTCAAAAACAATCAACAACCAGTGCAAAAACACAATCTCAATCGGCAACCAGCATCGTGTAAACCTCTGAAAAAGAGACCTTCAGCGGCATAAAACAAAAAAGGGACTACCGAAGTAATCCCTTTTTGCGCTTCAAGATGGGCTTGAACCAACGACCCCCTGATTAACAGTCAGGTGCTCTAACCAACTGAGCTATTGAAGCTTTTTGCTTGTTTGCGGTTGCAAAGGTACAACGTTTATTTGAAACCTCCAAACATTTTCGCAAAAAAAATTGATTTTGAGTGATTTTATAATAAAATAATGACAAAGTTTACGCTAGCTAATCTTAATATCGTAATTTTGCGTTACAGAACAAACCTATTTACAATGAGGAAGACATTCATCGCATTATGCGTTGCCGCTTTCGCATCTTCGGCTGCGGCTCAAAAAGAACAAGACCACAATTTTAATGTGGCCAAGAACCTTAACATTTTTAACGCTATCTACAAGAACCTCGACATGATGTACGTAGACACGCTAGACGCCGACCTAACCGTTGGTACTGGCGTGAATGCCATGCTCAAAGCATTGGACCCCTACACCGTGTATTACCCTGAAGACAAGGTGAAAGACCTTAAATTCATGATTACAGGAAAGTATGGAGGTATTGGCGCACTTATCAAATACAACAGTCAGCTCAAGCGGGTAACCATCGACGAACCCTATGAGAATATGCCTGCAGCTGAAGTTGGATTAAAAAAGGGCGATATCATATTGAGTATCGACAACGAGGACATGACAAAAAAGGACCAAGGTTATGTTAGCGACCACCTTAGAGGCGACCCCGGAACTAGCTTTATCCTACAAATAAAACGACCCTCTACGGGTAAGGTTATGAAATTTAAGGTGGTGAGAAAAGCCATCCAGTCGCCTGCGGTTCCTTATTATGGTATGCAAGCCAATGGCGTGGGCTACATCAACCTTTCAGGTTTCACCGAAAACTGCTCGCGAGAAGTGCGCAGAGCGTTCATCGATCTTAAGCAACAGGGCATGAAAAGCTTGGTGTTCGACCTCCGCGGCAATGGCGGTGGCTCGGAATCTGAAGCGGTGAACATCGTCAACATGTTTGTTCCTAAAGGAAAACTCATCGTCTCGAACCGCGGAAAGATGCAACGCTCTAACTATGAATACCGCACTCAGGTGGAACCTCTCGACACATTGATGCCTGTTGTGGTGCTGGTAGACGGCAATTCGGCTAGCGCCAGCGAGATTACTTGTGGCTCTTTGCAAGACCTTGACAGAGCTGTGGTGCTGGGAACAAGAACGTTTGGCAAAGGTTTGGTGCAAATGACAATGGACCTTCCTTATAACTCGGCCCTTAAACTAACAACTGCCAAATACTATATTCCAAGCGGGCGATGCATCCAAGCCATCAACTATAAACATAATAATGGTGGAACGAAGGAGCATGTACCCGACTCGCTTACCAAAGTTTTCTACACAGCTAACGGCCGACCCGTGCGAGATGGTGGCGGTATTATGCCCGATGTGGAGGTTAAAGCCGACACGCTACCCAATATTGCGTTCTACTTGGCTGGCATTAAAGACTCTAACGAAGTGCTGCTTAACTATCAATTAGATTACATCGCAAAGCATCCCACTATCGCACAACCCGAAAAATTCGTGATAACCGATGCCGAATACGATGAGTTTAAGCAACGCGTACTCAACTCTAAGTTCACTTACGACCGCGAAAGTGAGAAGTTTTTGAAGGAACTTGTTAAGCTGGCTAAGTTCGAAGGCTATTACGACGATGCCAAAAACGAGTTTAATGCTCTGGAAAAGAAATTGAGTCATAACATCGCTAAAGACCTCGACATCAATAAAGAGGCTGTTAAAAAACTCATTGCCGATGGTATTATCCCCTCGTACTACTTCCAAAAGGGACGCATTAGGCATTCGCTGGTTGACGATAAGCAGATGAAAGCCGCACTTGAAGTACTGGCCGACTCGAAGAGATACGCCAGTTTGCTAAAGCCTCAACCTAAGGCTACACCCGCAAAAACTAAAAAATAAACGCATACTAAACGCTGTTGGGGGCGCGGGCAAATGGCCTTGCGCCCCCAAAATGTGTTAACACCTAAAGCCAAAGCGTGCAATATACTAATGGTGAAACAACCCTTCGCCACACGCCTCCTTATATATAAGGTGAGGCCAACGAGCAACAACTCCTGCAAAAGGCTTGCAACCATACATCAACAAGCCACAAACCACAACACTATACATCCTTCTTCGCAATGACAGCATCCCCTCTGGCACTACTGCCAACGACATTTTTGCTTCCTACAAACGCACTAGCGCAAACACAAAACAGACCCAACATTGTGTTATTTCTTGTTGACGACATGGGTTGGCAAGAGACTTCGGTGCCTTTCTATAAAGAAAAAACTTTGCTCAACAGTCGTTATCGCACACCCAACATGGAGCAATTGGCTAGCAGAGGGGTGAAGTTCACACAGGCTTATGCTTCGGCTATTTCGTCGCCTTCGCGCTGTTCGTTGCTCTCGGGCATGAATGCGGCACGCCATAAGGTTACCAATTGGACCTTCGACTATAACGTAGAAACCGACATGGACGACCCTGAAATGATGCCACCCACATGGAATTGCAACGGCATACAGCCCGACACAGTGACATCGGCTCACAATCGGCATCGCACAACATTGATAACTCCCCTGCCACAACTGCTTAAAGATGCGGGGTATTACACCATACACTGCGGAAAAGCGCACTTCGGAGCACGCACAACAGCAGGAGAAGACCCGCGAAGCTTTGGTTTTATGGTGAATATTGCTGGTGGAGCCAACGGCGGACCAGCTAGTTACCTCGCAAGAAAGGAATTTGGTAGCAATCGTTTTCATGTTTACGGACTGGAACAGTATTACAATACCGATACTTTTCTTACCGAAGCGCTTACCATCGAAGCAATTAAGGCTTTAAACAAGCCCATAACCGAGGGCAAACCCTTTTTCCTCTACATGTCGCACTATGCCATACACGTGCCATACGAAGCCGACGAGCGGTTTACACCCAACTATCGACAGGCTAACGGACAAGGAATGTTCGACCCAATGCTGCAACAACCGCTCAACGAAAACGAAATTAACCACGCCGCTTTGATTGAAGGCATGGACAAAAGTCTTGGCGACTTGCTGCGCTTTATCGATAGTAAACCCGAAGTTGCTCGAAACACCATCGTGATTTTCATGTCAGACAATGGTGGTCAAGCCATTGATGTGCGCCAAGGTAGACATAATTACGACCAGAATTACCCAGCTCGTGGAGGCAAAGGTTCGGCACTTGAGGGCGGCATTCACGAGCCAATGCTGGTGTATTGGCCAGGAGTGACGTGTGGCGGTACAGAAAATCACAACCGCGTGATGATAGAAGACTTCTTCCCTTCGCTGCTCGATATGGCACAAATAAGCCAATATCGCACATCACAAGTGGTGGATGGGCGTAGCTTTGTGCCACTCTTGCGCAACCCAAAGCTGCATCGCAAACGCCAAATTGTGTGGCATTACCCACATTTCTGGACCACAAACATCAGCGAACGCGATGGCTACGGACCCTCTTCGGCACTGATGCACGGCCCTTATCACCTGATATATTATTGGCGAACAAACACTTGCGAACTGTATAACGTAACAAACGATATTGGCGAGAGCAACAATCTGGCACACAAAATGCCCAAACTCACCAGCAAACTCAAGAAAATGCTCTTTAAAAAACTAGACGAATATGGGGCACAAAAACCCACTTGGAAAACTCCAAAACATTAAAACACCAACCCCTACCCCAGCCCTTGCGCTTGACTTGATAGGTGATTTTATACCCATATTACATCCTCTTTGTCCATTTTTGTGTATTTTAAGCCGGCTATATGCCCTTATATCAAGATAATTCTGTATTTTTGCAAGTGATGCGCCAATGCATTTAAAACACGAAACCATGCTGAAAGTAAAGATAAACAACCGCGGAAGGCAACCGCTACCCACATACGCCACAGCCCTGAGTGCAGGAATGGACCTGCGAGCAAATATTGATGCCGACATCACCCTTATGCCCTTGCAACGCCAACTGGTGCCAACAGGATTGCATATTGCACTGCCCGAAGGGTATGAAGCACAGATTAGACCTCGCAGCGGATTGGCTCTTAAACATGGAATTACCGTACTTAATACACCTGGAACGGTGGATGCCGACTATCGCGGAGAGCTAATGGTGCTGCTGGTGAACTTCTCTAACGAGCCTTTCACCGTAAAAGACGGCGAACGCATCGCACAAATGGTTATCGCCAAACACGAAAATGTGTGCTTCGAAGTGGTTGATACACTCGACGATACAGAAAGAGGAACTGGCGGATACGGACACACTGGACTGAAATAACACAACTGATGAAACGAAATCTGATACACATCGCGGCCGCAACAGCCACTTGCGTCGTGGCGCTTGCCATGGCCACGCCCAAAGCTTGGGCCAAAAAGAAGGTACAACCCACTAAAGTTGCGCCAGTCAAAACATTGTCGTACAACGACAAACGACGCTTCGACTACTTCTTTCTCGAAGCAGTGAAACAAGAGAACATTGGCAATTATGCCTCGGCTCTCGACCTCATGAATCATTGTCTAGCCATTAATCCCAACGCGGCAGAGGTGTATTTCATGCAAGCTCCTTATTATGTACAACTCAAAAAAGACAGCTTGGCACTGGCTTGTCTTGAAAAAGCGGCTACTCTTCGCCCCAATAATTCTACGTTTACCGAACGATTGGGACAGTTCTACATCAATAGTGGCAACTTTGATAAGGCCATCCAAACCTACGAGAAACTAACGGCTAACACCAAAGAAACAGGCAACAGCGATGCGCTGAACGTACTCATGCAATTATATGGACGCCAAAAAGACTTCGCTGGCGTGCTGAAAACACTCAATAAAATTGAGCTTGTGAACGGCATAACCGAAGAAACCACATTGCAAAAGGTGCGCGCTTACGAAATGCTCGACGATAAAACATCGGCCTTTAAAGCCTTAAAGCAGCTTTGCGACGACCACCCCAACGATGTAAACTATAAACTGATGTTGGGAAACTGGCTAATGCAAAACCAAAAAGAGGCCGATGCACACAAAATTTTCACTGCTGTGCTGGCCGAAGACCCTGATAATACCTTCGCACAAGCATCGCTATACGACTATTATCGGGCCCAAAACAACGATGCTATGGCCACTCAGCTACGCGACAAGATGCTCATCAGCCCCAAAACAGATAACGAAACAAAGTTGTCTATCATGAAACAAGTGGTGCAAGAGAGCGAACGCACTGGCGGTGATAGCACGGCTGTGCTGGCTTTGTTCGACAAAATCACCTCCGCTAACCCCAACGATGGCAACATGGCCGAACTGAAAGCTGCCTACATGTCGGTGAAGAACATGCCCGATAGTTTGGTTAACAATGCTCTAAGACAGGTTGTGGCCGTTGCTCCAGAGAACACAGGCGCTCGTTTGCAACTCATTCAAAGCCTTTGGAAGAAACAACGCTGGGACGAAATCTTAACACTAAGCAAGCAAGCGCAAGCTTACACGCCCGAAGAAATGGTGTTCTACTACTTCGAAGGCATGGCCAACTATCAGATTGATAAGAAAGACCAGGCCCTAGACGCTTTCAAAAGGGGCGTTTCACAGATTAACCCCAAAAGCGATAAAGAGATTGTGGCTGAACTTTACGAACTAATGGGAGAAATTCTCTACCAAAAGAAACAGCATAAAGAGGCTTTCGCCGCCTACGATAGCTGTTTGCAATGGAAACCCGATAAGGCTAGCTGCCTCAATAACTACGCTTATTATCTAGGCGAACAAGGTAAAGACCTCGACAAAGCCGAAGCAATGAGCTATAAAGCCATCAAAAACGAGCCCAATAATGGCACGTATCTAGATACTTATGCATGGCTGTTGTTCCTCAAAAAGCGCTATGCCGAAGCTCAGGTCTATATCGAACAGGCTCTAAAAAACGACTCTACATCGCTTAAAAGCAAGGTGGTGTTGGAGCACGCTGGCGATATTTACGCAATGAATGGCGACACTAAAAAAGCTATCGAATATTGGAACATGGCTCTAAAACTAGGAGCCGACAAGGCTGTTATCAATAGAAAAATTAAAATGAAAAAGCCTTAAACAAGGAGAAGTGTGGAACGTGAAGTGACCATGCTCAGGGATTTGACTGACTTACAAGATTAATTCAGCAGCTTTGTTCATGGATTGACAGGCTTACAACACTGGTTTAAGTTGACGAGTTGGAGGGTTAACAAATTTCCGGAGAAACAAATAGGTGGCAAACCTAGTGGTTTTAGGGCTTTGGCCCTTTCACTTTTTCACCCTTTCACCTTTCACTTTTTCACCTTTAAAAAGCCTTTTCACCTTTAAAACATTTTGTATGATGGAAAAGAAAACAACAATAACAACGCGCGCCCTTAACGGACTGCAGCGCATAACCTGTTCGAAATCGACGAAAAGGATGGCGAGCATGGCCCTTGCAGTGATACTTACACCACTAATTTGGACCTCGTGCAAAACAAAAACAGTAGTGACTACAACGCCAACCACCACTGTACCAAAAGCAGCACGCGACCGAGAGGTGCTGGCCAACAACCAAATGAATTTCATGCAGCGCGTGCACAGCAACCAAGTATATGCCACTAACATCGTGGGGAGCATCTCGCTCAACGTGAAAGGTGCTGGAAAAGACATCACTGTGCCTGGACAACTGCGCATGCGCAAAGACGAAGTGATACGCTTGCAAGCCTTTGTGCCTCTGCTTGGCACCGAAGTGGGGCGTATTGAGTTCACACCCGAGTATGTTTTGATTGTAGACCGCATACACAAAGAGTATATCAAGGCCGATTATAATCAGATGGATTTCTTAAAAAAGAACGGACTTAACTTCTATAGTCTGCAAGCTTTGTTCTGGAATCAACTGCTATTGCCCGACCGCCCACGCATCACCGAGGCCGACCTTAACCAGTTTAGCGTTACATTTAGTGGTGGACAAAACAACCCCATCACCTACCAAACAGGCAATTTTAATTATGCCTGGCTGGCCGATGCTAACAACGGACGCATACAACAAACCGATATTAATTACCAAGCACCCAATCATGGCGCATCAAAACTGGTGTGGAAATATACCGATTTTAGAGCGCTTGGCGTGAAGATGTTCCCTGCTTCGCAAGTATTCACAATGAGTTCTTCGGCCGTAAAAGGCGGACAGACGCTACAAGTGAGCATCAACATGAACGAAATTAAGACCGACGACAAATGGGAAACACAAACAACTGTGTCGCCCAAATACAAGCGCGTGAAGGCTCAAGACGTCTTCAGCAAAATACTCAGCATGTAAATGAAACAGCTTCTCACCATACTCCTTGCCCTCTTCGTGGCTCTTCCTATCGGTGCGCAAAAAAAACGCAACGCTAAAAATGCGCACCCTGCTGCCACTACACATAAAAAAACATCCTCTAAAACTAAACCTGGCAATAAGGCTAAAGCCGTGCAACCGGCTAAAAAAGGCGTCAAAACAACGAAAACGCCTGCTAAAAAACCTGCTAAGCCTGTTCCGCAAAAGGGTAATAAAACCTCTAACAAACGTGGGAATGTAGCTATAAGCAAAAACACCCAGTCGGCTACCGACAAGGCCATCAAGGGTTTGCAAGGCCAAAGAGAGGCGATAAAGAAGAAAATTCAACAACAAGAGGCAGCATTGAGAGCCAATCAGGCCGACGTGAAGAAGAAGTTGCAAGAGCTGATGGTGATTAACAGCGAGATTGATGAACGCCAAAAGAACATCAACGACATACAAAAAGACATCACTCACATCAATGGCAACATCGGCATTCTTAATTCGCAGCTCACAACGCTCGAACAACAGCTGGCCGACCGCAAGGCTAAATACATCCGCTCACTGAGATATATGGCCCGACATCGTTCGGTTCAAGACAACTTGATGTTTGCTTTCTCGGCCAAAAGCCTAGCGCAGGTGTATCGCAGAATGCGTTTTGTGCGCGAATATGCATCCTATCAAAAGGCGCAAGGCGAACTGGTGAAGGCTAAACAGCAACAAGTAACCGATAAACACATCCAATTGGAGGAGGTGAAAGGACAAAAAAGCTCGCTGCTTAACAAGGGTCGCAAAGAGCATGCTGCCTTACAAGCCAAACAAGGAGAGCAACAAAAGGCGGTTGACGGACTGCAACGCGAACAAAAAACCATACAATCTATCATCGCCGAACAGCAAAAGAAAGATGCTGTTTTGAACGCTGAGATTGACCGACTCATTGCTATCGAGGTGGAAAAAGCTCGCCAAAGGGCCATTGCCGAGGCTAAACGAAAGGCCGAAGCAGCCGAAGCGGCTAAGCGTAAGGCCGAAGAATTGGCTAGAAAAAAGGCGGCGGCCGAAGCAGCTGAGCGTGAAAACCAACGCCGTATTGCTGAAGCTAAAGCTAGAGAAGAACGCTTAAGAGCCGAAGCGCGTGTGGCCGAAGAGGCCGAAAGGGCTAGAAGACTGGAGGCTGAAAAGGCTGCTAGAGAGGCCGAACAACGCAGAGCGAAAGCCGAAAAAGAAACGGCCGACAAGAAAGCTCAAGCTGAACGAGAAGCTAGAGAGGCTGCCGAACGCAAAGCTAAGGCCGACCAAGCGGCACGTGAGTCGGCCGATAAGCAGGCTAGAGCACAACAAGCAGCGCGAGAAGCTGAAGCTGCACGCGTGGCTGCCGAACGAAAAGCTGCTGCCGAACGCGAAAGAAGCGAAAAAGCCATTGCCGAAAGCAAGAAGGAAGTGGAGGAAACACACAAGCTTAGCACCGTGGACCGCATGGTTAGCGGTGGTTTTGAAGCCAATAAAGGTAGGTTGCCCATGCCCATCACTGGTTCGTATCGCATTGTGAGCCACTTTGGACAATATAATGTGGAAGGACTTAAGAATGTGAAACTCGACAACAAGGGTATTAACATCATGGGTGGCGACGGCTGTCAGGCAAGAAGCATCTACGATGGAGAGGTTAGCGCTGTGTTTGGTTATGGCGGCTCGATGGTGGTTATGGTGCGCCACGGCGCCTATATCTCGGTGTATGCCAACCTTCGTTCGGCCAGTGTAACGCGCGGACAGCGAGTAACCACACGCCAAACGCTAGGCACTGTGGGGGACGACAACATCCTCCAGTTCCAGTTGCGCAAAGAGACAGCCAAACTAAACCCCGAAACATGGTTGGGCAGATAATGTTCTGCTATAGCCTTTCTACTCCACCCTGCGTGCAATGAAAGTCTAATGCTAGCCTGCATCGACCCGTTTTCGCCCACACTAGCGAGCCTAATGCTTGCCCATCGCCACGCCCCATCTTACGCCTAGCAGCGCAAAAGATGGGGCGTGGCTTTGTTTTAGTGGTCTACCACATTTGTTCTTCGCGCAAACACTTCCACCCCAATGCGGTGAATTGAGTCTAAACAGTTTTTGTTTTATTGTCGAGCAGATTGCCTATCTTTGTAACGCAGGCGTAACGGGCCACGTTAAGTTGCAAAGACAGTAAAGATGCCAACAAGAAAATAAAATATATTAGGAAACAACACAAAAACAAGAATTCTGGAAACATTGTGGTCTAATTACCGATTGGGGTTAACAAGCCCTATATTTTTAGTACAAAACTTTTACATATTAACATTTACGGCAGACTCATTCTAGCGAAAAAAAGCGCTCAAAAGCATAAAAAAAGCCACGTTTTTGCACTTTCAAAATTTATTTTTTCGTCGCCAAGAGGAGTCAACCGTGCAATTTGCACCATTTAGGCTTTCTATTTTAGTTGGAAACCTCAATTTTTCATCGCGCGAAAAACCCGTTTTTATACCCTAAAACACCACTTTTTAGGCACTTTTCGCCCCTTAATAACACAAATAGCCTATCAACAATATTGCATATCCATTGTGCATAATATGCATCAAGCAGCATTTAAGCATGTTTTTAGCACCATTTTGCCATGCGTTTTGGTGCATTTTGCCTTGCGTTTAGCACCACTTAGCCTTGCGTTTAGCACCACTTAGTAGTGCGTTTTGTAGCAAAACGCAAGGTGAAATGCACCAAAACGCAGGTAAAAACAATTATTTTGTGTATTTATACAAAGTAGACACCATCTTCTGCATACTCCAATTAAGTACAATTGCGCCGAAACAACCCCTAGCGAGAATTAAATATTTGCCACCCAAAGAACAGTTGATGAATAATAAAGCCACTTTTGGCACGACAAAATGCACTGAATATTTTACATTTTCCACAACAACACATCTCGCGTGTTGAAATTTGTGGCTTATTTCATTCCCAATGAAGAAGCCATTGAGGGTGAAAAGCCAAAGCCCTCGCCCCGTTTCATGCAGTGTAGGGCACGAAACGGGACGAGGGCCATAAGTAATAATAAACAGATTAGGGCTGCGACTCGCCCTCAACATATTGTTCCATAAACATATGCTCACCATCAAACACGGCATAAGTAAACTGCCATATCCAATCGCCCAATATCATCATGCGGGTTTTCTTAGAGAGCATCAAGTCTAGTTCAATATGTCGGTGACCATAGAGAAAGAAATCAATATCATCGTGGTCTTTCATATACTCCTTAGTGTATTGCACCAGATACTCTTTATCCTCGCCCATGTATGGAGGTTCTTTGCCTTCGGCGCGTTTCATGCGGCTATGCTTAGCCCAATTAAGCCCAAAGGCCATGCCCCAACGTGGGTGAAGCGCATTAAAAAGCACTTGACAGAAGCGATTATGAAACACCCGGCGCAGAAATTTAAACGAATTGTCGGGGTCGCCCAAGCCATCGCCATGCGCCAGATAAAACACTTTGCCGTATATTTCGGTGGTTAGGGGTTTCTTATGCACTATTAGTCCGCATTCCTCTTCTAGGTAACCATAGGTCCAAAGGTCGTGATTTCCCACAAAGAAATGCACCTCCACGCCCATATCAGTGAGTTCGGAGAGTTTGCCTAAGAAGCGCGTATACCCCTTTGGCACCACCATTTTGTATTCGTTCCAGAAGTCGAACAAGTCGCCCAGCAAATAAATAGCCTCGGCCTTATGCTTGATACTGTCTAGGAAACGCACAATTCTTCGCTCGTGCATACGGCCATGTTCGATGGCCAGCGAGCCAAGGTGGGCGTCTGAAAGAAAATAAACATTCTTCATAACCAAGGGTTTTAAGGGGTCGCGATTATTCAAACCCCAGTTCCACGCGTGCTTCGTAGCTCATCATGCTTTGATCCCAAGCGGGTTCGAACACCAGTTCGATATTCGAAGCAGTAACCCCCTCGATGCTTTCCACCTTTGTGCGCACATCCTCGAGGATGAAATCGGCTGCCGGACAAGCAGGTGCGGTGAAGGTCATATCAAGGTCTAACGTGCCGTCTTCTTGCAAATCAACCTTATAAATCAATCCGAGGTCGTATATATTAACGGGTATTTCGGGGTCGTACACTGTTTTTAGCACATCAATAATCCGTTCTTCTATCTTCAATTTTTCTTCTTGCGTCATAGCTATTTGCTTTAATGTTGTTGCAACAAAGATAATGAAAAATATTGAACGATGACGAAAGTAAAGCGAAAAAAAATAGTATAATGCTGCAACGACCGACCTGTAAAGATGGTCAGCCCTCGAGAAAAAGGGTTTAACCTCAAAGTAATCGAGTAAGGTTTTATAGCTCTCTGGCGCCTTTAGG
Organism: Hoylesella shahii; assembly: GCF_937990675.1. Taxonomy (NCBI): domain Bacteria; kingdom Pseudomonadati; phylum Bacteroidota; class Bacteroidia; order Bacteroidales; family Prevotellaceae; genus Hoylesella; species Hoylesella shahii. Next base: position 12,252 of record NZ_CALKQY010000042.1, read on the forward strand.
CAGGTGTCGGGGAGTGTTTATTTTAATTGTTGGGCAGTAACAACGTGGCGATAACATTTTGCACTGTAATTGCAATGCATTAATTCTCACCAGCCCGCTTAGAATGAGCCAAGAAAGCGAACCCAACATGAATGTTATAGGCAGACCTAGCCCCTTTGTAAACGAACTAAATCACTCTGCCCTCCTCGCGATAGCTATAATATCGGCCATCTGTAATGATGAGATGGTCTAGAAAATAGATGCGCATGGTTTCGCAAGCACTCTTAACGATTTGCGTTAGTCGGTCGTCGGCCCCACTAGGCGAGGCGTTATTACTGGGATGGTTATGGCAAAGTGCAACGATTGTGGCGTTATTGAGCAAAGCTTCGCGCATAATAATGCGCACATCAACAGCCGTTTCGCTCAGTCCGCCATGCGAAACACGAAAGGCTTTAATGAGTTTATAGTTTTGATTCATCAGCAAGGCCCACGCCTCTTCCACGTCAAGGTCTTGCATACGTGCGTGCATAAAATTGTATATGGCCGTAGCCGAGCCAAGGTCTTTGCGTTCTTCGGCCTGTTCTTGCTGTCGGCGTTTTCCCAGTTCGCAAGCGGCCATGAGTGTGATGGCTTTAGCTTCGCCAATGCCATGATAAGTGATTAGTTCGTTATATGATAATCGGCCAAGGCGTTTAAGGCTGTTTTGGCAATCGTTGAGCACACGCGTCATGAGGTCGACTGCCGATTCTTCTGTTGAACCAGAGCCAATAAGAATAGCCAACAACTCAGAATTGGTTAAGTTCTCGGCACCAATACGCATCATTTTTTCTCGCGGACGGTCTTCCGTTGCTAGGTCATTGATTTTCATGATTAAGGATTTTAAGGGTGAAAAAGTGAAAGGTGAAAAGTATTTGGATGAAGTACTAACTACTTTGCTACATTACTCCTTACTACATTACTACATTACTCCTTACTACATTACTCCTTACTACATTACTCCTTACTACTCTACTACTTACTACTTTACTACTTACTACTTACTACTTTACTCCTTACTCCTTACTTATAAAATGTTTTCTCGAATGCACTAAACTCGTCTTTGCCCTTAACACAGCGTCGCCACCATGCTTGAAGGAAGCCAAAACCGTACCCCATCAGTTGAGTAAAGGCAGCAGCAACACTTAAAAAGGCGATGTGCAAACTGCGATAGAAGCAAAACGCATCGACAAACAAAGCCAATGAATAGAGCACTAAAGGCGAAAGACCTGCAACAACAAGCCATTGACCCAAAGCCATACAGCCCATAAGCATGAACACAACACCCAATAAAGACACAGCCCCCAGCAATAGAACGCCCACAGTGAACACCATTGGCAGCAGATGAACTAGCTTTAACGATTCGGGATACTTCTTATAAAGATTTATTCTGGCAATACCACTGTTGTAAACCTGACGGAAAAACTTGCGGAAATCCGTTCTTCGTTTATGCCATACCCATGCTTCGGGGAACAAACGGCAGCGTAATTGCGCCTTAAATATACGGATAGAAAAGTCGATGTCTTCGCCAAAGCGCATTTTAGAGAAGCCACCAAGCTCCAGATAAGCACTACGGCGCACGCCCATGTTAAACGAACGCGGATAGAACTTATCCATTTTCTTCTTTCCCCCACGTATTCCGCCCGTGGTAAGAAAAGCAGTCATAGAGTAAGAAATGGCCTTTTGTTTAGGCGTAAACGAAGGATGAGCCGCATCAGGACCGCCAAAGGCGTCGGCATCGTTCGTATTTAGTTCGTTTTCCACGGCTTGCAGATAGCCCGCAGGCACCACCACGTCGCTATCCAAAATCAAAACATAGTCGCCTTGCGCCCTTTCCACGCCGTAATTACGACTTTGTCCAGGTCCAGAGTTATCTTTATTAAAATAATGTAAGTTGAGTAAGTCTTGGTATTTTTCGCAAACATCGCGACAAGGAATGGCCGAACCGTCTTCCACCACAATCACTTCAAAGTCGGTTATGGTTTGCTTAGTAAGACTTTCGAGCAGTTCGTCCACCTCATCAGGGCGGTTATAAACAGGAACTATAAACGAGTATTTCATTTAGTAGCAAGGTTTAGGCGATGTGCGAAATAGGTTTGTTGGTAGCAATGGGCATTAGGCGCAAGGGCCGAGCTGTCTCCAACCAGGGGTTAGATAGGCAGCTCGGCCCTTGTTGAATTATTCTTTCACTCTTTGGAGGTACGAACCATCGCGGGTATCAACCTGAATCAGTTCGCCTTCGTTGATAAAGAGGGGTACGCGTACCACAACACCCGTTTCAAGTGTAGCGGGTTTGGTGGCGTTGGTAGCGGTATCACCCTTAATACCAGGTTCGCTGTGGGTAATACGCAGCACAGTTTTAACAGGCATTTCGGCAAATAGCACAGTACCATCTGTAGTGTCTGTAACAACTTCCACCACGTCGTTCTCTTTCATATACTCAACACCAGTGATAGCCTCTTTAGGAATAGGAGCTTGTTCGAAGGTTTCTTGGTTCATGAAGATGTATTCGCCACCATCTTGATAAAGATATTGATAGGGGCGACGCTCAATGCGAACGTCTTCCAATTTGAAGCCCACTTGGAACGTACGGTCAAGCACGCGACCTGTAGTTACGTTCTTCAGCTTGGTGCGCATCACAGTGTTTCCCTTACCGGGTTTTACGTGTTGGAAGTCGATACAAGTGAAAATTTGGTTGTCAAGACGGATACATGTTCCGATCTTGATTTCTTGCGAATTAATCATTTTTGTTCGTTTATATTATTATAATAATGTGCAAAGTTAGCCATTTCGTAGAAAATTCCAGCCCATTAATACGGAATTTAACTGATGTAGATAGCGAAAAATTACGCGTTTGGCATATTGCACGATATTAAAAAAGCTCTCTTAAAGCGATAAAAAATGTAAAATGCGGTGAAAAACGATTTTCTTGATGTATTTTTGCGTATTAAATAGACATCAAATACACACATTAAAACAATGAGAAGAATACTATTTACAGTCTTGGCAGCGACTGCAATGTTATCTGCCAACGCCGCTAATGCCACAGAAGGAGTGCTCAAAGTGAAGGGTTCGCTGAAAAGTTTCGGCGACTCAATACTAGTTTATGTTGCCGACCCAGGCAAACGCCCCGTTGTTCGCGATACGCTCGTGTTGAAAAACGGTGCATTCGACTTTAGCGTTAAGCTCGATAAGGTGTCTGAAGTGACACTTGCAACACCCGAAGCCGCCAGAGGGCAGTCGCGCCAATACGTGGCTTTCGTGGGCGTTCCTGGTGAAACGCTCGAACTAAGCGCCAACGAACAAAACAAATTCACCTACGCTGGAACAAAGTTCTACAAAGAGTTCGCAGAGATGAAAGAAGCGCTTGAAAAAGGCCAAACCGAACTGGAAGCCTACATACAATCGCTTAATGCACGCATGGAAAAAGGCGAAAAGCAAGAAGACTTGATGAAAGAATATCAAGAAAAGGCTCCCGCCTTGCAAGCTAAAGCCAGCGTGGCTTACAAAGATTTTATCAAAGCGCACCCCAACTACGAGGCTAACGCCATCATCGTAAACAGTCTTGAAACGCTGGAAGAGATGGAAGAGGCTGCCAAAATGATGTCGGAAGGCGTAAGAGAAGGTCGAATGAAAGATTACTACATGGCTAGTATCAACCAACTAAAGGCTCAAAAAGAAGCCGAAGAGCACGCCGCTAAAATGCAAGCTGCTGGCGTTGTAGCTCCCGACTTCACGCTGAACGACCTCAATGGTAAGCCTTTCAAAATGTCTAGCCTTAAAGGAAAGTACGTGGTGCTCGACTTCTGGGGCTCGTGGTGCGGATGGTGCATCAAGGGTTTCCCAAAGATGAAGGAGTATTACCAAAAATATAAAGGCAAATTCGAAATCCTTGGCATCGACTGCAACGACACTCCCGAGAAGTGGAAGACCGCTGTTGCTAAACACGAACTGCCCTGGAAGCACGTGTTTTGCCCACGCGAAAGCAAGGTTTTGGCCGACTATGCCATCCAAGGTTTCCCAACAAAGATTGTTGTTGGCCCCGATGGAAAAATCGTTAAGACGGTTGTTGGCGAAGATCCTGCGTTCTACACCCTGCTCGACGAGCTTTTTGGAAAAGGTAAATAATCCCTTTCCTCACCTTATATCATAGCGCACGGAGCAAGCATCGAGGCCCGCACGCCCCAAAAGGGCAACAACAGCGCACCCAATGCTTGCTCCATAGCGCATAACAACGCGCTTTAGAATAGTCGTAACACAGCGACTAAAGCCCCTAACGCGTTAGACGAACGAACAAACCACAGCTGCTGGCTCATGCCCAATAGCTAACGGCTAGTTCCACACGCTTAAAACAAGCATAAACTCTTATCACATGTCGTTTTCAATAACAGTAAAACAGCAACTCTTCGACCTGTCTTCGCCCCGCGTGATGGGTATTCTTAACGCCACACCCGACTCGTTTTTCTCTGGTAGTAGGATGCAAACCGAAAAAGAAATCGCACAACGCGCTAACCAAATCGTGGAAGAAGGTGGAACAATGATAGACGTTGGCGCATTTTCTACTAGGCCAGGAGCCGACCAAGTGAGCCAAGAAGAAGAGATTATCCGTCTGCGAAGAGCCTTGGCAGTGGTGCGAAAAGAACAACCCGATGCAGTGATTTCGGTAGACACTTTCCGCCCTGAAGTGGCACAGATGTGCGTGGAAGAATACGGAGCCGATATCATTAACGACGTGTCTGACGGTGGATTGACGGGCATTGCAAATGTTCCTCTGAAACCCGAACCTGGCGAACTGCCCCAAATGTTCCACACCGTGGCCCGCTTAGGCGTGCCTTACATTCTGATGTCTGTGCAACCTACATTGCGCGATGTGCTGTTGGGGTTTGCCCGAAAGGTGTCGCAACTGCGCACTTTGGGCGTTAAGGACATCATTTTAGACCCAGGGTTCTGCTTCGGAAAGACGGTAGAAGACAATTACCTGCTGCTTAACGAAATGGAGAAGATGCAAGTGCTCGACCTTCCCACGCTGGTTGGCGTTTCTAGAAAGTCGATGATATACAAAACAGTGGGCGGCGATGCCGACACTGCCCTTAACGGAACCACCGTGCTACACACCATCGCCCTGATGAAAGGGGCAAACATTCTGCGCGTGCACGATGTGAAAGAGGCGGTAGAAGTGATAACACTCTTCAACCGAACGATGTCGGCAACAACGCCATAAAACCCATTCACCACCTGCCCGAACGCGCTCTTTGCCAGCCTTCGGCCTTACATAACAAGCCAATATGTTCTTCGATTTCGGAATAAAAGACATCATCGACATCGTGCTAGTGGCACTGATGCTCTATTATCTCTACCGACTGATGAAAGAGTCGCGCTCACTTAACATCTTCATCGGCATCATGTTCTTTGTGCTGGTGTGGCTGCTGGTGAGCCAAGTGTTCGAAATGCGCCTGCTTGGCGGCATCCTCGACAAGTTGGTTAGCGTGGGTGTCATCGCCCTCATCATCCTCTTTCAAGAAGAAATTCGCAAGTTTCTCTATTCTATGGGAGCACATCAACGGGTGCGAGGCGTGATGAACTTCTTTTATAAAAACGACAACAAGGCGAAAGAAGACAAAGAAACCATCATCCCCATCGTGATGGCCTGCATGTCGATGGCTCGCGGAAAGGTGGGCGCACTCATAGTAATCGAACGCAACGAACCACTCGACGACATCGTAGACACGGGCGACTATATCGATGCGCGCATCAATCAGCGACTCATTGAAAATATTTTCTTTAAAAATTCTCCGCTTCACGATGGTGCTATGGTTATCTCTAAAAAGCGTATTAAGGCGGCGGGCTGCATCCTCCCTGTATCGCACAACCAAGACATTCCACGCTCTTTGGGCCTTCGTCACCGCGCTGCCATGGGCATAAGTCAAAGCAGCGACGCCATGGCGGTTATCGTATCCGAAGAAACGGGCAACATATCGGTGGCCGTTAATGGTAAGTTCCGTCTGCGCTTGTCGGCCGAAGAACTTGAAAGCATACTCACCGAGGAGGGTTTTCAGTAAGCAAAACGGCGCACACTCTTCGTCTTCAAAGCTGTAAACCTACAACTCAGAGCGCATTTATTGAGCAATAAACACCGCCCTCCCCTTCCCTGCTCACCCAAAAGGCAGATACTGACACCTTACTTTTTTATTTTCACCTAACATTTTGCCAATCCCCGCCTTTGCACTATCTTTGCAAAGGATATTGAAATGAATAAAAACAATGGATTGGATTAACGGCCTGTTCTCTGTACATTCAGCCCTTCAGACCGTGGTTGTGCTGTCGCTGATATGTTATTTGGGTTTGGTATTAGGCAAAATTCATGTCAAGGGAATTTCTCTTGGCGTGGCTTTCGTGTTTTTTATTGGCATTATTGCCGGACACTTAGGGCTAAACATCGACGCCAAAGTGCTCGAATACACTCAAACATTTGGGCTAGTGCTCTTTGTTTATACCCTAGGACTGCACGTTGGCCCCAACTTCTTTGGCTCGTTGCGCCAAGAAGGCATCCGCCTAAACCTTTGGGGACTTGCCGTTATTGCCCTTGGAACAATCCTTGCATTGGTGCTTGCCAAACTTTGTAGTGTGCCTTTGCAAACCATGGTGGGCATTCTTTGCGGTGCAGTTACCAACACACCTGCCCTTGGAGCAGCCCAACAAGCACTCGAAAACTTTGGATTTTCCACCCGAAGCGCAGCCCTTGGTTGTGCCGTTGCTTATCCCTTAGGTGTGCTTGGCGTAATCTTCGCCATGATTGTTTTGCGCAAATTCTTTGTAAAACCCGAAGACCTTGTACCGCATTCACCGCAAGACGAAGACCATACTTACGTTGCCCAATACGAGATTGTGAACCAAGCCATACACGGAAAAACACTGGCCGAGATTGCACAAATGGCGCATATCCAATTTATTGTGTCGCGCATATGGCGCAACGAGCAAGTTATCGTACCCCTTTCCACCACTAAACTTAAACTTGGCGACAATGTTTTGGTGGTTACTACCGACGATGAGGTGGGCGGAATGGAACTCTTAATGGGGAAAAAGGTAGATAAAGACTGGAACGAAGAGAAGATTGACTGGAATCACATCGACAAAAAAGTAGAGTCGAAGGTGGTGGTTATCACGCGTCCTATGCTCAATGGCAAAAAATTGGGTTCGCTTAGACTGCGTAGTACATTCGGTGTAAACGTTAGTCGTGTTACTCGTGGCGACACCAAACTGCTGGGAACAAACAATCTTAGACTGCAATACGGCGACCGCGTTACAGTGGTTGGCGAACACGATGCATTGGAAAGTGTGGAACATTACTTTGGTAATGCCGTGCAAACTCTTAAAGAACCCAATCTCGGCGCCATCTTCCTAGGCATGCTTTTGGGTCTTGCCATTGGCACAATACCTATTATGTTACCTGGCATGAGCGCCCCTGTGCGCATGGGATTGGCGGGTGGACCCATCGTGATGGGCATACTTGTGGGAAGCATTGGTCCGCGTTTCCGCCTGGTTTCTTACACCACGCGCAGCGCCTCGCTCATGCTTCGACAGTTGGGTTTATCGCTTTATCTAGCCTGTTTGGGTTTAGATGCTGGTCAAGACTTTTTTCAAACGGTTGTACGTCCCGAGGGATTGCTCTGGGTAGGATTGGGTTTTGTGCTCACCGTTGTGCCAGTTTTGGTCGTTGGTTTCATTGCCTTGCGTACCAAGCAACTCGACTTTGGGTCTATTTGTGGCATCCTATGCGGTTCGATGGCCAACCCCATGGCTCTTACTTATGCCAGCGAAACCCTCGAAGGCGACACGCCAGCCGTGTCGTATGCCACGGTTTACCCTCTCGGTATGTTCGTTCGGGTGATTATTGTGCAAATCATGGTGATGTTCTTTTTGGCTTAGCGCACAATCATTGCAGACTGATTGGGGCACACAATGGCACACACAGGGGCGAAGTAACGATTAAAAATGCCCCCGCTCATGCTCTTTTAAGGCTGCACAATGGCCTTTTTTCGGCTACAAAACCACCCCTCAACAACAACGCAAACCAAACAATTAACGTTAATTGTTTTCATAACCCATTTATTTTCATTACCTTTGCAGCGTTCAAACACGAATGTTGTCTATTATGGCTTGGAGGCAACGGTTGGTTGAACTAGTAATAATAGACAAGGTTTCTAGGTTCGTGGGTTGATGAATTCATGATATTTGGATAACAGTTAGCAACGGTGAAGTCATCAACAATCAAGGTTTCGTTTAGTGAGAAAGCCTCTTGTGGTGCGCTATTAGGCTTGCCATGGCCTGCATCTGCTTAAACGGCATGCCCCTCTTGGGCATTGTTCGTTGGCCGAAAACCCGCTTGCCACCATCCATTTTCGAACCACCACCCCTACCAAGAAGCCCTTTTAACAACAAAAAAATTTGAAGACATTTGAAGAATTAGGCGTGAGCGAACCTATATGCCGCGCCATCCAAGAGCTGGGATTTGAACAACCCATGCCTGTACAAGAAGAAGTAATACCCTATTTGCTGGGTAATGGAAATGATGTTATTGCATTGGCCCAAACGGGTACAGGAAAAACGGCTGCCTATGGCATACCCGTATTGCAGAAAGTAAACCCCGAAGAGAAACACACACAAGCACTTATACTTAGTCCTACGCGCGAACTTTGCTTGCAAATCGCCGACGACCTGGCCGACTTTAGCAAATATGTGTCGGGCCTACACGTTGTGCCTGTATATGGTGGCGCATCTATCGAAATGCAAATTCGACAGCTTAGAAAGGGCGCACAGATTATTGTTGCTACTCCTGGACGACTCATCGACTTGATGAAGCGTGGCGTGGCACAACTTGATGCCGTTAACAACGTGGTGCTCGACGAGGCCGACGAGATGCTCAACATGGGCTTTACCGAAAGCATTAACGCCATTTTCGAAGGCGTACCCACCAACCGCAACACGCTTCTTTTCTCTGCTACGATGAGTCGCGAGATTGAAAAGATTGCCAAAAACTATCTCAACAACTACAAAGAGATTGTGGTGGGAAGCAGAAACGAAGGCGCCGAGAAGGTGAACCACATCTATTATATGGTGAATGCCAAAGACAAATACCTGGCCTTAAAACGCTTGGTTGACTTCTATCCGCGCATTTTCGCCATCATTTTCTGTCGCACAAAACTCGAAACGCAAGAGATTGCTGATAAACTTATTCGCGATGGATATAACGCTGAAGCACTGCACGGCGACCTAAGTCAGCAACAACGCGACCTCACCATGCAGAAATTTCGCAACCACAACGTGCAATTCCTTGTGGCAACAGACGTGGCGGCGCGCGGACTTGACGTTGACGACCTTACTCATGTTATTAACTATGGACTACCCGACGACATCGAAAGCTACACTCACCGAAGCGGACGAACGGGCCGAGCTGGCAAAAAAGGTACGTCTATCAGCATCATTCACACACGCGAACGTTCTAAAGTGCGCGCCATTGAGAAGATTATTCAGAAAGAATTTGTCGACGGAACGCTGCCCACTGCTAAAGAAATTTGTAGCAAACAGCTGTATAAGGCCATGGACACCATCTCTAAGTTTGATGTGAACGAAGAAGAAATTGCTCCCTTCCTCGATGAAATATATCGACACTTTGAATATATCGACAAGGAAGACATCATCAAAAAGATTGTGAGCATGACCTTTGGACGCTTCCTCGACTATTATGCCAATGCGCCCGAAATTGAAAAACCTTCTACCAAACGCAACGACCACGAAGGAAAAAGAGGGGAATGGGGCAACGCACGCGAAGCACAACGAGGCCCTAGAGGCAAACGAAACGAACGCGGCACACGTGCGCCACGAAAACCAGAGGCTGGTTATCGCCGATTGTTTGTTAATCTTGGCAAAGACGATGGTTTCTATCCAGGCGAAGTAATGCAGTTTATCAACCGCAACGTGCAAGGACGAGTGGCCGTTGGACATATCGACCTACTGGGCAAAATATCGTATATCGAAGTACCCGAAGCCGACGCCAACCGAGTGATGCAAGGACTATCGGGGGCTACTTATAAAGGGCGCGACGTGCGTTGTAACGATGCCGACGAAGGCGGACACGGCAAATCGGCCACCAACAAAGGCGGAAGAAAAGGCCAACGCTATGCCGATGCACCAGCAAACACAGGCCCACGACGCAGCAAAAAGGCGCAACGCAACTTTAACGACGATAACGAAACGGGCGACTGGAGACAATTTTTCCAACAACCCGCACGCAAACTTAAAGGCGAAGAACCCGACTTCTCGGAAGAGGGATGGGCTAGACGCCGACCAAAAGGGTAAAAACAACACCCTAAAGTTTGATTTTTCAACGGCTACAACACGCACGCCCCAAAAACGGCACGCCAATAGCTCACCGAAAAATAAAACAAAAGATGTCCTATCATAGCCAAACGCCAACAAAACGTCAGTAGGCTTAAACACAACGCCATACATGGCGTGGCATCTTAACAAGCATACAACACACAAAAAATGAGGTATGAAACGAAAATAACGATTTGATTATTCGTCATTTCCTTTTTTATTACCTACCTTTGTGCCAATTTAATTTTAGATGTTTTAAAACAATAAGTTTTTAGATGAACGTAATAACGAAAACAATTTCATTGCCTGATGGAAGAACCATCAGCATTGAGACCGGGAAAGTGGCAAAACAAGCCGATGGTTCGGCTGTAGTTCGCATGGGTAACACTGTGCTCCTTGCTACTGTTTGTGCCGCAAAAGATGCAGTTCCCGGTACCGATTTCATGCCTTTGCAAGTGGATTACAAAGAGCAGTATTCTGCCGCAGGACGATTTCCAGGTGGCTTCACCAAACGTGAAGGAAAGCCCGGAGACAACGAAATCCTTACTTCGCGACTCGTTGACCGCGTGCTGCGACCCCTTTTCCCCTCAAACTACCACGCAGAAGTTTATGTAAACGTCATGCTCTTGTCGGCTGATGGTGTTGACCAACCCGACGCTTTGGCCGGTTTGGCTGCCTCTTCGGCAATGGCATGTTCAGATATTCCCTTCGATTTCTACATCAGCGAAGTTCGTGTTGCTCGCGTTAATGGCGAGTATGTTGTTAACCCCACCTTCGAACAAATGAAGGAAGCCGACATGGATATCATGGTTGGCGCAACAAAAGACAACATCATGATGGTGGAAGGAGAAATGGACGAGGTGAGCGAACAAGACCTTATCCAAGCCCTCAAGGTGGCTCACGAAGCCATTAAGCCTATGTGCATCATGCAAGAAGAACTGGCTAAAGAACTGGGCAAAGATGTTAAACGCGAATACGAACACGAGGTGAACGACGAAGATTTGCGCAAGCAAATGAACGACGAATTGTATCAACCCGTGTACAATGTTACGAAACAAGCACTAGCTAAACAAGAACGCCACGATGCTTTCGACAAAATCGTTTCCGACTTCTTGGAAAAATACGATGCCGAAAACACCGAAAAGCTTACCACCGAAGAGTTGGAAGAGAAGCACGCATTGGCTGCACGCTACTACGACGATGTGTTGCGCGATGCCATGCGCCGTTGCATCCTCGACGAAGGAAAACGCCTCGACGGTCGTAAAACCGACGAAATTCGCCCCATCTGGTGCGAAGTAGACTCGCTGCCTATGCCTCATGGAAGCGCCATCTTTACGCGTGGCGAAACTCAAAGTCTCTCTACCTGTACGCTTGGCACCAAACTCGACGAGAAAATGGTTGACGATGTGCTAGATAAGAGCTACATGCGCTTCTTACTTCACTACAACTTCCCTCCATTCTCTACTGGCGAAGCCAAAGCGCAACGTGGCGTTGGACGCCGCGAAATTGGCCACGGACACTTGGCATGGCGCGGCTTGAAGGGCCAAATCCCTGCCGACTATCCTTACACCGTGCGTGTGGTTAGCCAAATTTTGGAGAGCAACGGTTCGTCGTCTATGGCCACCGTATGTGCCGGAACGCTTGCACTGATGGATGCTGGCGTGCCTCTGAAGAAACCCGTTAGCGGTATTGCCATGGGTCTTATCAAAAACCCAGGCGAAGAAAAATATGCTATCCTTAGCGATATCCTTGGAGACGAGGACCACTTGGGCGACATGGACTTCAAGACTACGGGTACGAAAGACGGACTTACCGCTACACAGATGGATATCAAGTGCGACGGTTTGAGCTTCGAAATACTTGAAAAGGCGCTGATGCAGGCTAAGGCTGGTCGTGAGCACATCCTTGAAAAGCTCACCGAAACCATCGCAGAACCTCGTCCCGAACTCAAACCTCAAGTTCCTCGCATCGTTCAAATCGAAATTCCTAAAGAGTTTATCGGTGCTGTTATTGGCCCTGGTGGCAAGATTATACAGCAGATGCAAGAAGACACTGGCGCAACAATCACCATCGACGAAGTGGATGGCAAGGGTAAAGTTCAAGTTAGTGCGCCCGACAAAGCTAGCATCGACGCTGCCCTATCGAAAATTCGCGCCATCGTGGCCGTGCCCGAAGTGGGCGAAATCTACGAGGGAACAGTACGCTCTATCATGCCTTATGGCTGCTTCGTAGAGATTATGCCTGGCAAAGATGGCTTGCTGCACATCTCGGAAATCGACTGGAAACGCCTCGAAACTGTTGAAGATGCTGGTATTAAAGAGGGCGACAAACTGCAGGTTAAACTGCTCGACATCGACCCAAAAACTGGCAAATACAAACTGTCGCGCCGCGTCTTGATGGACAAACCCGAAGGATGGGTTGAGCGCGAACGCCGTCCTCGTGGCGACAGACCCGAAAGGGGCGAACGTCGCGAACGTCGCGAGCGTCGTGATCAAGAATAACAAAACCTCTGCTAACAAACATTGACACTGCCTTGAGCAGTACTAACAAAAGTCTAGCTTTTAATATCGTTATTAAATTCATGTAATGCGGGCCGTCTTTGTGCTAAAGACGGTCCGCTTTTTTTCTTCTCTACACCTCCAAAACACAACACCTCTCTCACATCATTCCTTGATTGCTGTGCAGTGAAACTTAAACCCACGGTTGTGGTTTGTACCGTTTTGTATGTATGTTTTGTTGAGCACATGCCCTGTATTATTTGTGAAGGTGCTGTGCATTGCGCCAAAAGAATAAGGCAAGCAAGGTGTCAACAAGCAAACGAAAGACGAACAAGAAGCAATGAAAACAATAAACAACCAGTGATAAGCAGTCTAACTACCAATTCGGGATAGATTTCACTTCGCGCCATTGGGGAATGTGTAAAATTTTCAGCGCAAAATTTAACATTATGGCTGCCTTTTTTGCTCACCAACTGCCATTCGTTCGCAAATAATCGATTCTCGCGAAGGTTTGTTTGAGTGAAAATGATCATGAATTGCGAAAGCCTACAAACCGAATTTTCGTTGAAATTTTCCGTGCTTTTTGCTAAAAAATAGGCTATTTGCAGCAAAACGCAGTGCTAACTCATACAAAACACACTGCTATCTCCTACAAAACGCAGTGCTAAATGCAGCAAAACGCAGTGCTAACTCCTACTAAACGCAAGGCAAAATGCAGCAAAACGCAGGATTAAAAGGTACTTATTGCACTATTTTGAGAACATCACAGTGGAGTAAGAAAATAAAAACCGCCCCATTTAAAGGCAAAATACAACATAAAATAGCACTTTTTGAACATAAAAAGCGGCTTTTAGGGCGGTGAAAAAATGCGAGTTGGCGACCTTCTAGAAAGGTAAAATGGTGCAAAACGCAGATTTGAGACCCCAAAACAATGTAAGAACAAACGCAGAGTGAGCGAAAAACAGAGGAAAACACTGCTTTTCAACATGTTTTTTCGCTAGAATGAGTCGTTCTGAAGAGTACCGTTTGTAAAATGTTATTACCCTATTTAACAAAAACACAACCACCCTTTACGCATTTAAGTCTACCTCTATATGGTATATACTGCCAATCAAGAAACCCTTTTTACACAAAAAAGTATATCCTACAGCAATGGTTATGAATAGCCTGCAAAGCAACAACAATGCCCAATAAACATTCTTCGCCGTAAACATTCCTACAAAAAACACATAAAACCCAATAGCCACAGCGCATAATCATACCCATAAAAAACTGCACACCATGCCCAAAACGCGCACCATCAAAGGCTATAAGTCTGACGTTGATGACCTTGTTGAAATGTTAAATTTAAAAGGTAAAGCAAAAAAATGTTCGAAAAGTTGGCACAATGTAAAATAATATACGTAACTTAGCAGCCGACATAACGAGAAAGTCGTTGCCACTGAAAAGCTCAACATACCGTGAACCACAAAAAGCTGTGCAATAAAGACTTCTCTACACTTGAATAAATCTTAAATTCTACTCATAATGACGGTTACACAGATACTCTCGTGCATCATTGCACCTGTGCTAATGCCTCTATTTACACGCCGTGAAGATTGGAAGGTGAAAGTTTATTTTTGTGTGCTTTGCGCACTATGCACACCCCTAGCTGGTGTTCCTCTCTTCCTCTACCTGCGTAAAATCTAACGCCTAGGCTCGCATTTAATGTGGCCTTAACTTGCTGGGCATTGCCTATGACGCTCGGCAAGCGTACAACGTCGCGTGTTTTCAAACATAAAAGCAACATGGCTTTTTACAAAACTAAGTCATGTGGCTTTATATTCTACGCCTTGCACTCAACTGTGGAGCGGCGCAAAATTGCTCGCCTATACACATTTATTAAGCCAAGACACCACAAACTCACCCCTTTAAACACTTAAATCCTTATTATCCTTTGGTTGTTTGAGAATAAATAAGTAATTTTGCACCTCAAAGTGAGAATATAACAATAAATTAAGATAAAGCAATGAAAAGAACATTTCAGCCCCACAACCGTAGAAGGGTAAATAAGCACGGCTTCCGTGAAAGGATGTCAACGAAGAATGGTCGTCGCGTTTTGGCTTCTCGCCGCGCACACGGTCGTAAAAAACTCACTGTTTCTGACGAGCATCACGGAAAATAAGCCTCGGCTTACCACAGCCTCAAGGCATTGCAAAGCAGCGATGAAACCAATGTGTTTCCTCGCTGCTTTGTTCATATGCAGCAATTTATATTAGAGATGGGCTTAATCTTTATCGAGCTAACCCATGCTTTACATAGTGGTTCGCTCCCCTCTCCTAACATCTTGAGGGGGAAGAATGTGCTATACTTTATCCTTATTTATATATTCTACGCAACGAGCATTTTTCTTACAAACACATCCAACGAACAAACGCGCCCAAGGGCACTGTTTTCCCAAAAACTTTCTTACCCCAAAGCAGCAACACAAACCGCATAACACCCAAATATTATGCCTCAACAAAGATTGCACACTAACCTTTGCGTAAACAAAAACACCACAACAAACAACGCCATACCAAGAATTATTGCTACCTTTGCCATGCAAAAAACCGTGACACAAACATTCAACTTATCATGAGAAAACTGGTTTTAATCCTTATCACACTTACCGTTGCCATCGTCGCACAGGCGCAAGGCGAACATCTCAAGTTTATGGGCATAGAGCTGAAAGGCTCTATCACCGAGTTTCAACAACAACTGCTCACCAAGGGCATGCGCGTTTCGTATGTATCGAAAGGCCTACCCGAAGGCGAACGCGTGTATGATGGTAGGTTTTCGGGCTACCCCGCACAAGTAGTGGTGTTCTTTAATTCGCGCACACGACTGGTGTATCGCGCCAAAGTAATGATCGACCTTGAAGGGCGCGACCACGCAACCTCCCTGCTTAACGAGATGAAAGCCAAGCTAGACATCAAATATGGAGGAACAAAAAGACGCTCGCAAGACTTTACCGATGAGTATGGTCATAAATTCGAACAAAGCGCTTACACACTGGCCGACGGCGAAATAGATTTGTTCGTAACCTCATCGGGATACACCGACCACGACACCTTTTACGTAAACATCGACTATAAAGACGCGAAAAACACCTCTATAAACACGCTCGACGAACTGGAAGACTTGTAAAGACATACCCAAAACGCAACAAACAACAACCCCCAAAACAAAATCTTAACATCCAATTAATAAGTTTTGTGGTGAAAAGTGGGGGAAGATGGGGAAAAATGATTAACTTTGGCGGTAGTTTCCATCTAATAGTAAAGAATGCGATTTTTGGGTAACACAGAAGCAAAGACTGATGCGAAGGGTAGGGTTTTCTTACCTGCCGCTTTCCGCAAGGTGCTACAAGCATCGGGCGAAGAAAATATTGTGCTCTGTAAAGACCTGCACCAACCCTGTTTGGTGCTTTATCCCGAAAGCGTTTGGAACGAACAGATGGACGCATTGCGCAATCGTTTGTCGCGCTGGAATGCCACGCACCAACAACTATTCAGGCAATATGTCTCAGACGTGGAGCTTGTAACGCTGGATGGGAACGGTCGTTTTCTCATCCCCAAGCGTTATATGGCCATGGCACAGATAAGTCAAAGCATCCGTTTCTTGGGCATGGGCGACACCATCGAGATATGGAGCGAGGCCAATACACAACAACCCTTTGTGGCTCCCAACGATTTCGGGCCTGCCATAGAGGCCTTAATGGCTATGCCGGAAGGAGAAAACCAATGAACAACGACAACATCATTACAGCCCAAGGCTATCATGTGCCGGTGCTTCTTAACGAAAGCGTAGACGCCTTGAACATCGTTGAGGGCGGAACTTACGTTGACGTAACCTTCGGCGGAGGCGGACACACGCGCCACATCTTATCCAAAATGGATGGCAACGCCCGTTTGTTCAGCTTCGACCAAGATGCCGATGCCGAAGAAAACACGCATCGCCAATCGCCCGAAGGACACGAACCACTAGCCAACGATAAGCGTTTCACCTTTGTGCGAAGCAACTTTAGGTTTCTTGATAACTGGATGCGCTATTATGATGTTGACCATGTAGACGGCATTTTGGCCGACTTAGGCGTGTCGTCACACCACTTCGACGACCAAGAACGAGGTTTTTCTTTCCGTTTTGATGCACCGCTAGACATGCGCATGAACAAGAGTGCCACACTAACAGCGGCTCAAGTACTCAACACTTACGACGAAGAGCGATTGGCCGACGTGTTTTTTCTCTACGGAGAGATTAGACAATCACGACGCATTGCATCGGCCATCGTAAAAGCGCGAGCCAAAGCCAACGTGCAAACAACACAAGAGTTTGCTACCATTGTGGAACCTTTTTTTAAACGCGAACGCGAAAAAAAGGAGATGGCCAAACTCTTCCAAGCACTTCGAATAGAGGTGAACAACGAGATGAACGCTCTAAAAGAAATGCTACAAGCTGCCGCCCTATGGCTAGGAAAAGGCGGACGACTGAGCGTTATTACCTACCACAGCCTGGAAGACCGTATGGTGAAAAACTTTATGAAGGCAGGAAATGTGGAGGGAAAACTAACACAAGACTTCTTCGGACGAGCACAAACACCCTTCACACTGGTGAACAATAAGGTGATTGTGCCATCAGACGATGAACAACTACGCAATCCACGAAGCAGAAGCGCTAAACTTAGAATTGCAGAAAAGAGATGAACGATAAAGATAAAGACACGAGCGAAACCAATTGGCAATCACAGAAAGATGAGGAAAACAATGGGATTGACCCCGTGGAAACGCTGAAAAGCATCGCTAAGAGAGAGAGCGAGGCAGCAAAAAAGGCTGTCGCGGAGGGTGAAAAACGCCCCAATGAAGACGAAAAATTAAAAAACGATAACAAAACAAACGAAACCAACGAACCTCAAAACAGCGAAGAGGACGACGATGACGACCTGCCAACGCTGAAAGAGGCCATCATGGAGCAAGCCACTGAAACCGATGCGCCACTAACGGCCAATCTAACATTCATGAAGATTATCGGTGGCGACATCTTCAACACCTCTACTATACGCAAGCAAGTGTGGCTGTTTTTGCTCATTACGTTATTTATTTTCGTGTACATCGCCAATAGATACAGCTGCCAACAATATCTCATCGAGATAGACCAGCTTACCAAAGAGTTGCAAGACGCTAAATATAAATCGCTCTCTAGTAACAGTCAGATAACCGAAAAAAGTAGAGAAAGCCAGGTGTTGCAGCTGCTTAAAGCTAGCAACGACACCACCCTACACATGCCAGAGCAACCACCATATATAATAAACGTACCCGAAGAATGAGCAAGTTCGACTCCCCCAAAATAATGCCGCGCTACACTTTCATCACTATATTGATGACTTTGGTGGCCGTTGCGGTGATTGGCAAGACATTATATATAATGACTGCCAAGCGCGATTATTGGATGGCGGTGGCCGACAGACAAAAGAAAGACAGCGTGAGTGTTAAGCCTATGCGCGGAAATATCTTAAGCTGCGATGAACAACTGATGGCTTCTACCTTGCCCGAATATAAACTCTACATGGACTTTAACGCCTTGTACGAGGCTAAAAACGATTCGCTTTGGACGGCCAAACTCGACTCTATCTGCAACGGACTGCACAATATCTTCCCCGAAAAGTCGGCTGCAAGTTTTAGAAGACACCTCGAAGAGGGACGCAATAAGTTGAGCCGACATTGGTTATTGTGGGACAAACGTGTTGACTACAACACTTTTACCGAGGTTCGCGCGCTTCCTGTTTTCAGGCTACCCAAGTTTAAAAGCGGATTTCATACCGAGGAATACAATGCCCGACAACGCCCCTATGGGTCGCTAGCAGGCCGAACCGTGGGCGATATGTATGGTGCCAAAGACACAGCTCGCTTTGGTTTGGAACTATCATACGACTCTATTCTGCGCGGTTCTAACGGCATTATTCACCGTCGCAAGGTGCTAAACAAGTTCCTCGACATCATGGATACCCCACCTATTGACGGTGCCGACATCGTTACAACCATCGACGTGAACATGCAAGACCTAGCAGAGAGGTCGCTACTCGACGAGATGAAGGAGATTAATGCCCATGTGGGCGTGGTGTTGGTGATGGAAGTGGCAACAGGAGATGTTAAGGCTATTGTTAACATGGAACGCTGTTCGGACGGACAATATCGCGAAGTGAAGAACCATGCAGTAAGCGACTTGCTTGAGCCAGGCTCGGTTTTCAAAGTTGCAAGCATCATGACTGCCATAGACGATGGCGTGGTTGACACAGCATATAAGGTGAATACGGGTGGCGGAACATGGCCCATGTATGGACGAGAGATGCGCGACCACAACTGGCGACGTGGTGGTTATGGCGTGCTATCGGTGTCGCGCTCGCTCGAAGTGAGTTCAAACATCGGCATTAGTCGCGTAATCGACCAGTATTATCACAACAATCCAGAGAAGTTTGTTCGTGGCATTTATCGCCTAGGCCTGGCTTTGGACTTCCAAATACCCCTCGTTGGCTCGTCGCCAGCCAAAATTCGCATGCCCAAGAAAGCGCCTAACGGACAATGGCTCAACTGGAGCAACACGGCTTTGCCGTGGATGAGCATCGGCTACGAAACACAGGTGCCTCCCATCTCTATGCTGGCCTACTACAATGCCATTGCCAACAACGGCAAGATGATGCGACCTAGGTTTGTGAAAAAGGTGATGAAAGATGGAGTTACCATTATGGAGTTCCCGCCCGAAGTAATGAAAGGCTACGAACAAATTGCTAAACCCCGTACCATTAAGCTCATGCAAGACGTGCTGCGCAAGGTGGTGAGCCAGGGTTTGGCTAAAAAAGCAGGCTCAGACCTCTTTCAAGTGGCAGGAAAAACAGGCACTGCACAGATGTCTAAGGGAGCAGCTGGATACAAAAGTGGAAGCGTGGACTATCTTTTGAGCTTCGCTGGCTACTTCCCTGCCGATGCTCCACGATACAGTTGCATTGTTTGCATACAGAAAACAGGTATCCCCGCTTCGGGCGGACAAATGTGCGGACCCGTTTTTCGCAACATCGCCGAAGGCATTATGGCTAAAGACATCAAACTGGATGTACGCGATGCCAAAGACACATCGTCCGTGTTGTGTCCCGATGTAAAAGCAGGTAACGTGCTAGCAGCCGACTATGTGCTGTCGCATTTGGGCATTAAAACCTTCGCCGACTGGTCGGCCAACAACGTTAAAGGCTCAAGCTTATGGGGACACGCCACCATTAAAGACGGAAAGGCTGTGGCATTGAGAAGAACAAAGCAATATGCACGCTCGCAAATGCCCGACGTGCACGGCATGGGAGCACGCGATGCCGTGTATCTCATCGAAAGCCGAGGCGTGAAAGTGAGGGTTGTGGGCCGAGGACGAGTGGTGAAACAAAGCATCGAACCAGGCACTGCAGTGAAACTAGGCATGCATTGCGAACTGATATTGGAAAGTTAAAACAACAAATATTGCCACAGGGAGGAACGCGACACACAAGCGGTGCGCATTCCGTTCGGTGGTTGAAACAAAATAAAACAACAATGACACTTAGCTGTATTTTAAAAAACGTGAAGCCACTGAACGTGATTGGAAACGCCGAAGTGGAGATTAAGGGCGTTGACATCGACTCGCGAAAGGTGGCAGAGGGCCATCTCTTCGTGGCCATCAAGGGCACACAGGTAGACGGACACACGTTTATCGACAAGGCTGTGGCGCAAGGTGCAAGCGCAGTGCTGTGCGAAACACTGCCCACAGAGATGCCACAAGGCGTTACGTTCGTGCAGGTGGAAAGCACAGAAGATGCTGTTGGCCCCGTGGCTACGATGTTCTACGGAGAGCCTTCTAAACACTTAAAACTGGTGGGCGTTACGGGTACGAACGGAAAAACCACCATCGCCACCTTGTTATATGATATGTTTAGGAAGTTCGGACATCGTTGCGGACTGCTTTCTACAGTGTGTAACTACATCGAAGACGAGGCAGTTCCCGCCGACCACACCACTCCCGACCCCATTGCACTCAACGCTTTACTGCACCGAATGGTGCAAGCGGGATGCGAATATGTATTTATGGAGTGTAGTTCGCATGCCATTGCACAGAAACGTATTGGGGGGTTGACCTTCGCAGGAGGTGTGTTCTCTAACCTTACACGCGACCATCTAGACTATCATAAGACGTTCGAGAACTATCGAAATGCTAAAAAAGCCTTCTTCGACATGTTGCCTAAGCAAGCTTTCGCACTCACCAACGCCGACGATAAAAACGGAATGGTGATGGTGCAGAACACTCGCGCCACTGTGAAAACCTACTCTACACGTAGCATGGCCGACTTTAAGGCAAAGATTTTAGAATGCCATTTCGAAGGTATGTACCTCGAAATAAACGGTGCCGAGGTGGGCGTGCAATTCATTGGCAAGTTTAATGTAAGCAACTTACTGGCTGTCTTTGGCACAGCTGTAATGCTGGGCAAGCGTCCAGAAGATATTTTAGTGGTGATGAGCACATTACATAGCGTGAACGGCAGACTTCAACCGTTGCATTCGCCCCAAGGTTACACGGCTATTGTTGACTACGCGCACACGCCAGACGCACTAGAAAATGTGCTTAATGCCATTCACGAGGTGCTTAATGGCAAGGGACAGGTTATCACTGTGTGCGGTGCTGGTGGAAATAGAGACAAAGGCAAACGGCCACTAATGGCTATAGAGGCAGTGAAACAAAGCGATCGCGTGATTATCACCAGCGACAATCCTCGCTTTGAAGAGCCGCAAGCCATTATCGACGACATGCTTGCTGGCCTGAATGCCCAACAAATGAAAAAGGTGGTGTCTATCGTTGACCGCCGCGAAGCTATACGCACAGCCTGTATGATGGCTCAAAAAGGCGACGTGGTGCTCATTGCAGGTAAGGGACACGAAGACTATCAAGAGATTAAAGGCGTTAAACATCACTTCGACGACAAAGAGGTGGTGAAGGAGAACTTTGAATAAAGGTGCTTTGCTAGACCTGATAGCTGGAGTGGCTACTTAAGAATTTCTGGGTTATCTGATTTTACTAGGTGTTCTAGTTGTCTTAGACATCTTAAACATCCTAGGCATCTTAGACACTATAACCATCCTAGATGCACTAGATTATCAAGATTACCTGGTTATTTTAGCCATTAACTCCACCCAATTTATAACTCTCATAAATTCAAAACATGTTATATTATCTCTTCCGCTTCTTAGAACAGTTCGGCATTTCGGGAGCACACATTTGGGGATATATCTCGTTTAGGTCGCTGTTGGCCTTGATTTTCTCGCTCGTTATATCGGCATGGTTCGGCGAGAAGTTCATTAAATACCTCAAGCGAAAACAAATAACCGAGGTGCAACGCGATGCAAGCATCGACCCCTTTGGTATAAATAAGATAGGTGTACCCAGTATGGGGGGCATCATCATCATCGTTGCCATCCTTATTCCCGTGCTCTTACTGGGACGTTTGCGCAACATCTACCTCATACTCATGATTATAACCACCGTTTGGTTAGGTTTCTTGGGTGGCATGGACGACTTTATTAAAATCTTCCGCCATAATAAAGAAGGACTGAAAGGTAAGTATAAGATTGTGGGACAGGTGGGAATAGGACTCATTGTGGGCCTTGTGCTCTGGGCTTCGCCCGATGTGAAGATGAACGAAAACCTTGCTGTGCCACAGAAAGACAACACCGAAATGGTGGTGAAACATCGCACCGAGGCGCGCAAATCGCTAAAAACCACCATTCCCTTTGTTAAAGGTCACAACCTGGATTATTCTAGAGTGATGGCTTTTATGGGCAAATACAAAACGGCAGCAGGATGGATTCTCTTCGTGATAATGACCATCTTCGTTGTAACAGCTGTGAGCAACGGAGCCAATCTCAACGACGGCATGGACGGAATGTGTGCTGGCAACAGTGCTATCATCGGTGTGGTACTGGGCATCTTGGCCTACGTTAGTTCGCACCTAGAATATGCGGCTTACCTCAACATCATGTACATCCCCGATTCGCAAGAACTGGTGGTGTTCTTCTGTGCCTTTATTGGCGCGCTCATTGGCTTCCTTTGGTACAATGCTTACCCCGCACAAGTGTTCATGGGCGATACGGGTTCGCTCACCATTGGTGGCATTATCGCCGTTGGAGCAATCATTATCCACAAAGAATTGCTACTGCCAATACTCTGTGGCATCTTCTTTGTAGAAAGCTTAAGCGTGATGTTACAGGTGTATTATTACAAATTGGGTAAACGCAAAGGCGTGAAACAACGCATTTTCAAACGCACACCCATACACGATAACTTCAGAACGCAAGACTCGCAGCTCGATCCTGAATGCCGATATGTGTTCAGAAAGCCTAAAGGAGCTGTGCACGAGTCGAAAATTACCATCAGATTTTGGATTATCACCATTATCTTGGCAGCCCTTACCATCATCACCTTGAAGATTAGGTAACAAAAAACAATTAACGATATAGAGCAGATATGGACAGAATTGTGATATTAGGCGCAGCCGAAAGCGGCGTGGGAGCAGCCATCTTGGCCAAACAAAAGGGCTTCGACGTATTTGTTTCGGACATGGGTGCCATTAAAGATAAATATAAAACCCAACTAGATGCTCACGGCATTGCCTGGGAAGAAGGGCAACATACCGAGGAAAAAATCCTCAATGCTAAAGAAATCATTAAGAGCCCTGGCATCCCACGCGAGGCGCCTATGGTGCAAAAGGCCATGAACCACGGCATTGGCGTGGTGAGTGAGATTGAGTTCGCCGCCCGTTACACCAACGCAAAGATGGTATGCATCACGGGTAGCAACGGCAAAACAACAACAACTTCGCTCATCTACCACATCTTTAAAACGGCTGGATACAACGTAGGACTGGGTGGAAACATCGGACGAAGCTTGGCTTTGCAGGTGGCCGAAGGCGCACACGATTGGTATGTCATCGAATTGAGCAGCTTCCAACTTGAAGATATGTTCCAATTTAAAGCGCACATCGCCGTGTTGCTCAATATCACACCCGACCACCTCGACCGCTATAACTATCAGATGCAGGGCTATGTGGATGCAAAAATGCGCATCTTGCAAAACCTTACACCACAGGACTACTTTATCTACTGGGCCGACGACCCCGTGGTGAAGCCCGAATTGCAAAAGTATAACGTGCCTGCTAAGGTGTTTGCCTTTGCCGAACATCCTGAAACAGGCGCTGAAGCATACGTAGAGAATGGCGTTATTAAACTGCCCGAATCGCTCAATTTCAATATGCCACAAGCACAATTGAGCCTTCCAGGCAAACACAATCTCTATAACTCGCTTGCTGCCGCCTTGGCTGCGCGCGCTGCAGGCATACCCCAAAACGTGGTGCAACAAGGACTAAGCGACTTCCCTGGTGTGGAACACCGCATGGAACGCGTAGCCACCATGCACGGTGTGAACTATATCAACGACTCTAAAGCCACCAATGTTGACGCTTGCCGCTATGCACTCGAGGCCATGACCACCCCAACAGTTCTCATTATTGGCGGTAAAGACAAAGGCAACGACTACGAACCCATCAAGCAATTGGTGAAAGAGAAATGTGCTGCGCTGGTGTATCTGGGTGCCGACAACACTAAACTACATCAGAATTTTGACCACCTGGGCCTGCCTGTAGCCGACACCAACAGCATGAAACAATGCGTTGAAGCCTGCGCCAACATGGCAAAAGAAGGCTACACCGTGCTGCTCAGCCCCTGTTGTGCAAGCTTCGACCTCTTCAAAAATATGGAAGACCGAGGCGAACAATTCAAAACCCTGGTACGAAATCTATAACCACACATCGTAAATGGCAATCAACAAAACGTTAGGCAACCTCTTTAAAGGCGATAAGGTAATATGGATGGTGTTCTTCTTCCTATGCCTCATCAGCGCCATTGAGGTGTTCTCGGCTTCTTCCTCCCTCACCTATAAGGGCGGAAGTTACCTTGCGCCCATCGTCAAACACTTGGGAATTCTCTTCCTGGGCATTGTCTTCATGGTGTTCACGGTTAACATTCCCTGCCGATACTTCAAAGTGTTGACGCCCATCTTGATGCTGATATCCAGCCTAACATTGGCTTGGGTATCCTTAGCTGGTCCCACTACCAACGGCGCACAACGATGGATTAGCTTGCTAGGCCTACAGTTTCAGCCGTCAGAACTGGGAAAGGGAACCTTGGTTTTGGCCGTGGCACAGATATTAAGTGCCACACAAACCGGAAACGGTGCCGACAAAAAAGCATTGAAAATCATTGCCATAGCCAGTGCCTTTATCGTGCCGTTCATCTTCATTGAAAACCTCTCTACCGCCGTTCTGCTGTGCGTGGTGGTTTATATGATGATGATTTTGGGCCGAGTGCCCGTTGCACAACTAGGCAAAATACTAGGCGTAGTGGTGGTGCTCGCAGGCTCACTCTTGGCCTTTGTGCTGATATTCGGACACACAAAACCCACCAACACACAAGAACAAGGCTTTACCGAAACCGTAACCGAAGAGAAAACAGACAAGAGTTCCTTTGCAAAAATATTCCACCGAGCCGACACATGGAAGTCGCGTATATTCAAATTCGTAAAGCACGAAGAGGTTCCACCCGAGAAATTCGACCTAGATAAAGACGCACAAGTGGGCCATGCCAACATCGCCATCGCCTCGTCTAACATCATTGGGCAAGGACCGGGCAACTCCGTGCAGCGAGATTTCCTCTCGCAAGCCTTCTCCGACTTCATCTATGCAGTGATAATCGAAGAGATGGGCATCTTCGGTGCCATCTTCGTTGCACTACTTTATGTGGTGCTGCTCTTCCGAACGGGCAAGATAGCTAAGCGTTGCGAAAACAATTTCCCGCCATTCTTGGCCATGGGCTTAGCCCTTCTGCTCGTCACACAAGCCTTGTTTAATATGTGCGTGGCCGTTGGTTTGGTGCCCGTAACAGGACAACCGTTGCCCCTCATCAGCAAAGGCGGAACATCAACCATCATCAATTGCATCTTCATAGGTGCAATAATAAGTGTGAGCCGAACAGCAAAGAAAGCTGAAAATGTGGCAAAAAGTGGTGAGACAGAAAAAAAATGAGTACTTTTGCAGTAAGAAGCGAGCACTAAATGGCAAGCCTCCTTGCGGGGGTTTGTAATATAGGCTCGCACTATATGCAGAATCAGGGAGGGAGAAAACCAAGTGAAGACTCGGAACAAGGGTGCAAACCAACAGCTAAAGCATAACAACTTGTACACCCCACACCAATTCTAACAAACAAAGAATGGAACATAATTTGAGAATAATTATCAGCGGCGGCGGAACGGGAGGACATATTTTCCCAGCCGTGGCCATTGCCAACGCCTTAAAAGCTAAACGCCCCGACACAGAAATACTGTTCGTCGGAGCGCTTGGAAGGATGGAGATGCAGCGTGTTCCTGCTGCTGGATACAACATCAAGGGATTACCAATCTGCGGATTTAACCGAAAAAACCTGCTAAAAAACTTCGCTGTGCTGTTCAAACTCTGGAAGAGTCAACGCATAGCCAAGAAGATTATCAAGGATTTTAAACCTATGGTAGCCGTCGGCGTAGGCGGTTATGCCAGCGGACCCACACTCAACCAATGTGCTTCGATGGGTATACCATGCCTCATCCAAGAGCAAAACTCCTATGCTGGCGTAACAAATAAGCTGCTAGCTAAGAAGGCTAGCAAGATTTGCGTGGCCTACGAGGGCATGGAACGCTTCTTCCCTAAAGACAAAATCGTGCTGACTGGCAACCCCGTTCGCCAACAATTGCTCGATACCCAGCTCACTAAAGCCGAGGCTTTGCGCACCTTTGGCCTAGAACCATCTAAAAAAACCATCCTCATCGTGGGCGGAAGCTTGGGCGCACGCACCATCAACGACAGCGTTATGGCGCATCTCGACGAACTGCAAAACAGCGGCGTGCAGGTGATTTGGCAAACAGGGAAAAACTATTTCGAAAACATTAAACAACAGTTGGCCGAAAAATCGCCCATGCCTGCACTCAAACCCACCGACTTTATTGCCGACATGGGAGCTGCATATCGCGCAGCCGACCTCGTGATTAGTCGGGCTGGAGCTAGCAGCATATCCGAATTTTGCCTCATTGGCAAACCCGTAATACTGGTGCCTAGCCCCAATGTGGCCGAAGACCACCAAACAAAAAACGCCATGGCCTTAGTGAATAGGCAAGCAGCGCAATTTGTTAGCGATGCCGAAGCCCCACAAAAACTCATCCCCTTGGCACTCTCTACAGTTAAAGACGACCAAATTCTGGGCCAGTTAAGCCACAATATCAAGCTTATGGCACTAAGAAACTCGGCCGAAACAATTGCCAACGAAGTATTTGCTCTTGCCGAAAAGCAAGCAAACAAAAAACGTTGACTACACGAACCAGCAGCCGCACGTTCGCAATAATTACGACATCATTATGGATATAAAAAATATTAAAGCAGTATATTTCATCGGAGCTGGTGGCATTGGCATGAGCGCCATCGCCCGTTACTTCATCAAAAAGGGATATGTGGTGGCTGGTTACGACAAAACTCCTACCCCACTCACCCAGCAGTTGGAGAAAGAGGGCATGCTCCTTCACTACGAAGAAGACGTGAAAGAGATACCGCAGGCCTGCAAAAACCCCAAATCGTGCCTCGTGGTCTATACACCAGCCATACCGAGCGACCACCAAGAGCTGGTTTTCTTCCAACAAAACGGCTTCGAAATACAAAAGCGCGCTCAGCTGCTGGGTACACTAACCCAGTCGCTTAAGGGTCTTTGCTTTGCTGGAACGCATGGCAAAACCACCACTTCTTGCATGTGTGCGCACATCATGCACCAAAGTCATCCCGACTGTAATGCATTCTTGGGCGGCATTTCCAAAAACTATGGCACCAACTACATCCTCAGTTCGCAAAGCGAGTTTGTGGTTATCGAGGCCGACGAGTTCGACCGTTCGTTCCACTGGTTGCACCCCTGGATGAGCGTTATCACCTCTACCGACCCCGACCACCTCGACATCTACGGCACCGAAGAGGCCTATATGGAAAGCTTCCAACACTACACCACCTTGATACAAGAGGGAG
Source organism: Hoylesella shahii (assembly GCF_937990675.1). NCBI lineage: Bacteria > Pseudomonadati > Bacteroidota > Bacteroidia > Bacteroidales > Prevotellaceae > Hoylesella > Hoylesella shahii. The sequence continues at coordinate 40,311 of NZ_CALKQY010000042.1, forward strand.
GCGCACTCATTATCAAAAAGGGATTGGCACTTAAACCCCAGGTTAAACCCAGCGTAAAAGTGTACGAATATGCTCTCGATGAAGGCGATTTCCATGCCGAAAACGTGAAAATAGACAACGGAAACATCACCTTCGACTTCATCTCGCCCGTAGCCAACGTGCCCAACGTGTCGCTCGGACATCCTGTGCCCATCAATATCGAAAACGCTGTTGCGGCTATGGCCATGGCTCAACTCAATGGATGCAACGCCGAAGAACTGCGTTACGGCATCAAAACCTATCATGGTGTCGACCGCCGATTCGATTTTAAGATTAAAACTCCACAACTGGTGTTCCTTAGCGATTATGCTCACCATCCTCAAGAAATCCTGCAAAGCGTACGAAGCATTCGCCAACTGTACAAAGACAGAAAGATTACGGCTGTGTTTCAACCCCATCTCTACACACGCACACGCGATTTCTATAAGGAGTTTGCCCAAGCATTGAGCCTTCTCGATGAGGTTATACTCTGCGATATCTATCCCGCACGCGAACTTCCCATACCTGGCGTAACCAGTAAACTGATTTACGACAACCTCGCCGATGGTGTTGAGAAGCTCATGATATCGAAAGAGCAGGTGCTTAAACTGGCCGAAGACCGCTCGTTCGATGTGCTGGTGTTCCTCGGAGCAGGCGACCTAGATAGCTATGCGCCACAGGTGGCTAAAATTTTAGAACAAAAAGCAAAATAAAAGCATTCCACGCTAGGCACTGACGTATGAAAGTGAATTGGAAAAAAACTGTAACCATGGTGGTAGACGTGCTCTTAGCCGTGTACCTCGTGCTGGCGTTCACGGCCTTTAATAAGCCCGACGCCAAGGCTGCCATGTGCCAAAAAGTGCAGATTGACATCCAAGACGAAAACACCAACGGATTTATTTCTGCTGCCGACATACGCGCCCGACTGGATGCTAACCAGCTCTATCCCCTTAACAAGCCCATGATGGGCGTGCAAGGAAGGCTCATTGAAGAGACCTTAAAACGCAGTCCGTTCGTAAAAACGGTTGATTGCTATAAAACACAAGACGGCTGTGTGAACATCAATGTTACACAACGCATGCCCATTGTGAGAATAAAAGCAGCCAATGGCGACGATTATTACCTGGACGACAACAATCAGGTGATGCCCAATTCGCACTACTCGGCCGACCTTATCATCGCAACAGGCCACATCTCGAAGGCCTTCGCGCAAAACTATATCGCACCATTGGCCAAACTGCTAATGGGAAACGAACTGTGGGAAAACCAAGTGGAACAAATCAATGTGCTACCCGATAAGGGCGTGGAAATCGTTCCACGAGTGGGTCAACATGTGGTAATGCTAGGCTATCTGCCACAAGTGGCCAACAATAAAGAACGCTATGAGCGAATAGCAAGCTTCGTTGAGACTAAACTTAACAGGCTCGAAAAATTTTATAAGTATGGTCTCTCGCAGGTGGGATGGAACAAGTACAGCTACATCAACCTCGAGTTCGACAACCAGATTATCTGTAAAAAGAAGAAAGAAAACAAGAATAAACCCGAATAGACATAAGTGTTATGGCAAAGGATTTTATAGTGGCTATCGAAATCGGTTCGTCTAAAATCACCGGTATCGCAGGAAAGAAAAACAGCGATGGCAGTGTTTCTATTTTGGCCCTGGCTAAAGAAACACCCTCATCGTGTGTAAAAAAGGGCGTGGTGTACAACCTCGACCGCACTGTGCAGTGCCTCTCCTCTATTATCACAAAGCTTAAGACAGCCCTCAAAACCGAAATTGCCTACGCTTATGTGGGTGTGGGTGGGCAGTCTACACGCAGCGTTAGAAATGTTATCATCAAAGAACTTCCCGCTGATTCTATCGTGTCGCAAGACATGGTTGACTCTCTGATGGACGCTAACCGAAGCATGCTCTACCCTGATACCGAAATTATCGAGGCTATTACACACGAATATAAACTGGACCAACAGTTCCAACTCGACCCCGTTGGCGTGCAATGCACACACCTCGAAGGGCATTTCCTCAATATTCTGTGGAGAAACAACAACTACAGAAATCTCAAAAAATGCTTCTCCACTGCTGGTATCGCCATAGCCGACGTGTTTATCTCGCCCATGGCATTGGCCGATAGCGTGCTCACCGACTCCGAAAAGCGTAGCGGTTGCGTGCTGGTTGACCTCGGCGCACAAACCACTACGGTGGCCGTATATAGCAAAAACCTTCTCAGACACCTCGCCGTTATTCCTTTGGGAAGCGCTAACATCACCAAAGACCTCACTACTCTGCAAATGGAAGAGGAGGATGCCGAACGTATTAAACTGAAATATGCCTCGGCTTACACCGACCCTGAAGAGGATTGCACCGGACTGAGTTACACCATCGACGAAGCTAGAACCATTCAAAGCGAAACGCTTATCAATGTGGTGGAAGCGCGTATCGAAGAGATTATTGGCAATGTGAAGTTCCAAATTCCCGAAATCTACGACGGAAAACTGCTTGCTGGGCTTATTCTTACTGGTGGTGGCGCTCAACTCAACAACATTGAGGAGGCTTTCCGACGCAAAACCTCCTTCACCAAAATTCGTACTGCTAAGTTTGTAAACCACGATATCCATTCTAAGCATCCTGAAATTACTGCCCAAGATGGTAGCATGAATACGCTTTTGGGACTGCTCTTAAAGGGCAATCTCAATTGTGCCGGTCGCGAAATATCGGATAATCTCTTTGCCGACGACGAGGAACGACACACCTCTTTGCCTTCTGAGGATGCTCATAAACAAGAGGTGAGACACACTGACAACACGCTTCATGTGCCTAATAACGAGCCTAAAACCGAGCCTAAGCACATTGAAGCGTCGAAACACGAGGAGCATACCGAAGAAAATTCTAAGGAAACCTCCGACACTCCTACGAGGATAAAAAACTGGAAAAACAAAATTAGCAGTTTCATTAAACAAATGACCGAAGAGGAATAACCTCACTTAATGCTTTGCACGATGTGCATCTAGCGCGCGAAGAATGGTGCATGTTGGCCCAACTAATCTTAAAGGCAACACGCTTTCTAAAGAATACAAGTAGCCCAACGGCCAATGGCCATATCAGCTGCTTACTTCGCTACGCTTTCATCATGCTCTTTAGCACACAGAAACATTAAAGAAAACCAAGGTCCATCGCTTCTTTCTTCTCTCAAGAGTGAGCAAGGGTGTGACTTTTTGTTTAACATCTTCCTCTTTAAGAGGGCCTAGGGCGAGGCTAATTTCTTCATCCTTGCCTTTACCACTGATGAGATGTGAACCCAAAATTGATACATTATTCTATGGCAGACAACAATAGAAACACAGGAATTGTAGACTTCGGAGAAGTAGACAACGACAAAAGCATCATCAAGGTTGTTGGTGTTGGTGGTGGCGGTGGCAATGCCGTAAACCACATGTTCAAAGAAGGTATCCATAAGGTGTCGTTTGTGCTGTGCAACACAGACAAACAGGCACTTGACGATTCGCCCGTACCCATGCATTTGCAACTGGGTAAGGAGGGATTGGGTGCTGGTAACCGACCCTTAAAGGCTAAAGCGGCAGCCGAAGAAAGCATCGAAGACATTAAAGCGATGTTCAACGACGGCACCAAAATGGCCTTCATCACTGCTGGTATGGGCGGTGGAACGGGTACGGGTGCGGCGCCTGTCATCGCTCGTGTATCTAAAGAGATGGGCATACTCACGGTGGGTATCGTCACCATTCCTTTCCGTTTCGAGGGTCTTAAAAAGATTGACCAAGCGCTTGATGGCGTTGAAGAGATGGCTAAACATGTGGATGCGCTGCTCGTTATCAATAACGAACGCCTGAGACAGGTTTACCCCGAGCTGTCGCTTATCGAGGCTTTCAAACGAGCCGACGACACTTTGAGCGTGGCTGCTAAAAGCATTGCAGAAATTATCACACTGCATGGCTTTATGAACCTCGACTTTAACGATGTGAAAATGGTGCTCGAAGATGGTGGCGTGGCTATCATGAGCTCGGGTTATGGCGAGGGCGAAGGACGCTTGCAACAAGCTATCTTTGATGCGCTTAATTCGCCATTGCTCAACGATAACGATGTGTTCCATGCCAAAAAACTGTTGCTCAACATCTCGTTTAGCAATAAAAACGTGCCTGGCTCTAACCTCATGATGGAGGAAATAAACTATGTAGACGAGTTTATGGCCAAGTTCTCGCCCGACTTTGTGTTTAAGTGGGGTGTTACCTTCGACGAAAATCTCGGCGAAAAAGTGAAAGTTACTGTGCTGGCCACTGGTTTCGGCGTGGAAGACATCACCGATACGCCTCAACGCACACAACTGCGTACCATCAGGGAGGCCGAAGAGGCTGCTGAAAGGGCGCAAAACGAGTTGGAACGAGGTAGGCGTATCAATATTTACTATGGCTCTAGCATCCCTGGTGGGCGCGCTAAGAAGCACACCAACATCTACTTCTTCCGCCCCGAAGACCTCGATAACGAGGATGTAATCATCGCTGTTGACGAATCGCCTACTTACGCTCGCTCGCAACAAAAGCTGGAAGAAATTCGCCAACTGGGCACAATGTTACAGAGAAAACCTGTTGAAGAGCAAGACACACCCACTCCAACGCAGGGCACTATTAGCTTTGCTTAAGGCGAGAGGGGGTTGCTTGGGCTTGTGTTTCTGCCCTCATCGATGGGCTTCTCTAAACTAAAACACAGGCCACGGCTTAACACTGGTCGTGGGAAAGTGTGCACAACAGGTCTGCCAATCAATAGTGGCACACTTGCCCACATCCGCTTTAAAACCAAAATTGCATACCAATTAAACGATAAAAATTATGGCTCAATTATTCGAACAAATAAGCAACGACATCAAAGAGGCAATGAAAGCGCGCGACAAAGTGCGCCTCGAAACGCTTCGCAACATCAAGAAAGTATTCCTAGAGGCTGTTACTGCTCCTGGAGCTAACGACGTATTGGAAGATGCCGACGCACTAAAAATATTGCAAAAGTTGGCCAAACAGGGTAAAGAAGCTGCTGCTACCTTTACTCAAAAGGCACGCCAAGACTTGGCCGATGCTGAATTGGCGCAGGTTAAGGTTATCGAAGAATATCTACCCAAGGCGCTCTCTGAGGCCGAGATTGAAGTGAAAGTGAAAGAGATTATCGCCCAAACAGGGGCTTCAACAATGAAAGACATGGGCCGCGTGATGGGTCTGGCTAGCAAACAATTGGCTGGCTTGGCCGATGGTGGGGCCATCTCGGCCATCGTTAAGCGTTTGCTGGGCTAATAGCTGGCCGTGAGGCTTCAACAAATATTACGCTTGTGGGCGGTGCAGACAACTTTTTGTCTTGGCACCGCCCTCTTTTTTTATCTTCGTGGTGTGGTACTTGTGCATGGTTAACCTCTGATTGGGGGCACATAAGCTGCTTTTTGCGCTGGCCCAAATCAGCACGTAGCGCCGTTTAGTTTGGGTTTATTGCTGTGTACTTGGATTTTGGTGATGCAACAGTGGCGCTTAGCTATACGTGGCTATACGCTGGGCAAGAGAACTACAAACGACGAAAAGACTAACAGCATGTTTTGAAAACTACTTTTCATCGTTAAGAGATAAAAGCTACCAACACGGAGCATTTGTTTTCTCGGTTCTTTACAAAATACCACTCCAACTATAACCCCTTCTAGCGCAGAATTTTGATGTTGATTGTTATGTTAAAAAACAGGTTGGTTTAGAATTTCTCAACACAAAATCACGCAAACGGCTTACTAAAAGACACTTACACAGATATGCAACCCCCATTCTTTCCTCACACATCTCAACGCCATTGTTCGTTGTTTTTACTACTTTTATACCACAAAATCGCGTTTTTAAAACCATTTCACCCATTTCTAGCCAATTTTTTGCGCACTTGCAAGCGGTATAAAAACGCATAAAGCGCCTTTCATTTTTATATTTTTGCATCCACATTACACCCAATGCCACCCCAAAAATCTTCAAAAAGCATCGCATCTCTCCACCCCTCATTGGCTAAAAACCACCATTTGGGTGTGCTATTTGCTGCAAAACGCACTGCTAACTCGTGCTAAATGCACTGCTAACTCGTGCTAAACGCAAGGCTAACTCGTGCTAAACGCAGAGTGTTTTGCTACAAATAGCAGAAAAAACAGTGAAAAATGGCCGAAATCAAACCTTTAGTTGGCTAAAACAAACATCGTATTACCCGCGATTGGCATGCACCAATGCCACAAAAGATGCCATAAAGAAAACAAGGAAGTGGCTAGCAAACGTAATAGTTATGCAATAAACCCCACGAAATACTCCATTTTATGCAGGTAAGTGCACAGATGAACGAAAAAAACGCTGGGATTTTTGTTAAAATTCCAGCGTTTTATTTTACAAAAAGTAAATATATTGTAGAGTTGTCTTTTAGCTGTAGGATGCACAAGTCTATCGCCAAGCTGTCTACGAAGTGCCATTCTCGCTCTTGTAGCGCATAAACACCCTGCCATTACCGCCCAATGCCAAGCAGTCAAAAGCCAACAGCACACAGTTGATGCCATTGATTAGAGTGCTCGCGCAATGAGATAGCCACCACCCAGCAACCAACAGTAAAGCAACGCAGCCAAAAGGAAGGGTTTGGCGCCAGCCTTTTTAAACTTGTCGATACTGGTTTCGGCACCTAGAGCAGTCATCGCCATCGTAAGCAGAAAAGTGTCGAAGGTGTTGATGCCATCCCTAATGGAGTGAGACAGCAGGTTAAGCGAATTAAAACCAATAACAAGCAAAAAGAAAACAGCAAACCAAGGGATGGTTATACCCTTGCGTTGGGCTGGTGCTTCGGCATCGCCCATCTTTCCCTTAGCAGCAAACCAGCTCACAACGAGCAACACGGGCACAAGCATCATCACCCTTATCATCTTTACAATGATGGCAATGTTAGACACGTCTTTACCCATGGCGTTGCCTGCCCCCACCACATGGGCCACTTCGTGCACGGTGCTACCCGTCATAATGCCCATCGACTGGGGCGTGAGGTGGAGTAAACCATTGCGATAGAGCACAGGATAGAGAAACATGGAGAGTGTGCCGAAGATAACAACCGTAGACACAGCCACCGCCGTTTTATAGGGTTTTGCATTGATGGCGCCTTCGGTTCCAAGCACGGCAGCCGCTCCACAGATGCCCGCACCCACCGAAGTGAGCAACGCAATACTGCGGTCGAGCTTTAAAATTCGCCCTATGAGCAGTCCGCCCACAATGGTTACACACACCACGATGGCATCAACAGCGATGGCTGGCAATCCCACTGCAGTGACGTCTTGTAGTGTTAGGCGAAAGCCATAGAGCACTATGCCCACTCTAAGCACGCGCTTGGCACAAAAAGTGATACCTGGCACCCATGTTTGTGGCAGATTACTGCGAAGTGTGTTGGCGTAAATCATACCAATAACGATACCGATAATCATCGGACTAATTGAAACGCTCTTCGCCCAATGCATGCCTCCAATGAAGAAGGCTACAAGTGAAAAAAGAACTATAAGCAGTATGCCATAGAGCATACTAAGTTGTTGTTTGTTTAACATTGTGTGAGTTTATTAGTTCTCTGAGTTTATTAGTTTATAAGTTTATTAGTTTATGAGTTTTTAGAGTTGGGGGATTATAAGTTCATTAGTTTATGGTTTTATACTTTTTTCTTACCACTTACAACTCTAACGCTTTTTCCCTACTACTTACTACTTACTACTTACTACCTTACTACTTACTCCTCTTCTCCTCCCTCCTCCATCAAGCTTTCGGCCACCTCGCACAGTTCGGCGTACCATTCAGGTCCGAACCGTTGGGTTAGCGGACCTTCTAAAAAGCGATAGAGAGGCAGATTTAGTTCGCGTCCCTTCTTAACAGCAGGCCTACAAACCTCCCAACGATGATAGTTTAGGCCCACGAGGTCGTCGTCGAAACGTTTTTCGCGAATAGGATAAAGCGCACACGAAATGGGTTTGCGAAACGAAGAGCGCCCCGAACGATGGGCGCGGTCGAAGGTGCAAAGGCAAAGCCCCTTGTCGTAACAGGTGAAAACACAATCTTTCCCATTCACAATACTAGTCACAAGGTCGCCTTCGCGGTCGGTGCAGGCCACTCCTTGTAGGTCGATAACGCTCTGTGCTTGTGCAGAAAGTTCATTCCAAACGATGTCTATTGCGTCTTCCATGGCCGCTATTTCGTCGAGCGTAACGGGCGCACCCGCATCGCCTTCGATGCAACAAGCTCCCTTACAGGCCTCGAGGTCGCAGCAAAAACGTTCGGTGATGAGGTCGGAAGAGATAAGTACGTTGCCCACTTGCATAATGGGCGGTATGTTGTTGTTCATTGTTTACCAGTTGATGGGCGTTTGTCCGTGAGCAGAGAGATAAGCATTAGCTTGCGAAAAATGATGATTTCCAAACCATCCGCCTCGGTTGGCCGATAGTGGCGAGGGATGCACCGATTGCAAGATGCAATGCTTGGAGGCATCAATAAGGGCCGTCTTAGAGCGTGCATAACCACCCCAGAGAATAAAGACAAGTCCTTCGCGCCCAGCATTCAGTTGCGCAATGGCTGCATCGGTGAAGGTTTCCCAGCCCTGTCGTTGATGACTAGCAGCCTGATGGGCACGCACGGTGAGTGTGGCATTAAGCAAAAGCACACCTTGTTCGGCCCAACGCGTTAGGTTTCCACTGGTGGGAATGGGCGTGCCAAGGTCGTTGTTTATCTCCTTAAAGATGTTTTGCAACGATGGTGGGAAGGGCACTCCGTCGTTAACCGAGAAGCTAAGACCATGTGCTTGGCCCTCGCCATGATAGGGGTCTTGCCCTATTATCACCACCTTCACCTTATCAAAGGGGCATAGGTTAAAGGCATTGAACACCAGCGGTGCAGGCGGAAAGCATTGGTATTGCTTATATTCGGCATGCACAAAATTTGTTAGCGCCTTAAAATAGGGCTTTTCAAACTCATTGGCGAGCTGCTTTTCCCACGAAGATTCTATCTTAATATGCATGGTTATGATTTGTATTATCAACCTACAAGTCAACCAGTTAACAAACAGACAAGACCGATTGTCTACCTCGCTGTTTGCCTGTGCTTGTAAGAAACATTGTTTTTGACATACAAAGGTATTAAAAAATGGGCGTTTACATAAGGCTTAATGCCCAATTTGGGGTTATTACTGACCAATTGATGGGCGATTTCCCACGCTCACGAAGATACTCGTTAGCTTGCGAAAAGTGTTTTTTGCCAAAACTACAACCAAAATTAACTGCCCGCGGCGAGGGATGAGCCGATGTCAAAACGAGATGCTTGTTAGAATCGATACACCTGCCTTTCTTGCGCGCCTTTACACCCCAAAGCATGAAAACAAGTCCTTCGCATTCATCATTCAACCGCTTAATAACAACATTGGTAAACCTTTCCCAACCTTTTCTCTGATGACTTGCTGGCTTATTTGCCTGCACAGTGAGTATAGAGTTGAGCAAAAGTACACCCTGTTCGGCCCATCGTGTTAGGTTCCCACTGGTGGGAATGGGCGAGCCGAGGTCGTTGTTTATCTCCTTAAAGATATTTTGCAACGATGGGGGGAAGGGCACTCCGTCGTTAACCGAGAAGCTAAGACCATGTGCTTGGCCCTCGCCATGATAGGGGTCTTGCCCTATTATCACCACCTTCACCTTATCAAAGGGGCATAGGTTAAAGGCATTGAACACCAGCGGTGCAGGCGGAAAGCATTGGTATTGCTTATATTCGGCATGCACAAAATTTGTTAGCGCCTTAAAATAGGGCTTTTCAAACTCATTGGCGAGCTGCTTTTCCCACGAAGATTATATCTCTACGTTCATGTTTGTAGTTTTTTGTATATTTGATATTTCTAACAGCTATCTACTCCAACCCCCGCAATCGTTCGCGACAGCTCTCCAAGATAGCGATTAGTTCTTCTTGTTTATCGGCACGAAGCATGGCGATGCGCGTCTGTTTGAAATCGGGAATGCCCTTAAATATAGGACTTGCTGCCAGGTGGCGGCGTGTGTGCAGTATGCCACGATACTCGTCAATACGCTCAATGTTGATGCGTAGTTGCTCTTCCAGCAAGTCAATCTTTCTGTCGATGGTGAGCGAAGAGTCTTGGGGCAAGCCTTCAAGATGGTCTTTCATCTCCTTAAACACCCAAGGCCTACCGAAAGTAGCACGCCCCACCATCACCGCATCAACGCCATAGCGGTCGAAAGCCTCTTTGGCTTGCTGTGGCGTGCAAATGTCGCCGTTGCCAATAATGGGTATATGGATACGCGGATTGGCCTTCACCTCGCCGATATAACGCCAATCGGCCTCGCCAGTGTACATCTGCGAGCGCGTTCGGCCATGAATAGTAAGGGCCGCTATGCCACAGTCTTGCAGCTGTTCGGCCAATGTGGGGATAATAATTTCTTCGCAATCCCATCCCAATCGTGTTTTCACCGTTACGGGTGTACGCACCGCACGCACCACTTCGCGCGTTATTTCCAACATCAAGGGCACGTTTCTCAACATGCCCGCACCAGCCCCTTTGCCTGCCACTTTTTTCACAGGACAACCAAAATTGATGTCAATCACATCGGGGCGGCATTGTTCAACGATGCGTGCAGCCTCAACCATCGACTCCACATCGCGCCCATATATTTGTATTCCCACGGGGCGTTCGTCGTCGCTGATGGTTAGTTTGCTTACGGTAGACTTCACCGAGCGCACCAATGCCTCGGCACTAACAAACTCGGTGTAAACCATTGCTGCGCCAAAACGTTTGCAAAGCAAGCGAAATCCTATATCGGTTACGTCTTCCATTGGGGCTAGGAAGAGTGGATGTGCATCGAAAGATATGTTTCCTATTTTCATAAATGCAAAGGTACAAAGACTTAACCAATAAACAAAAACATACAACTCGAGGCTTTAATAATGCACAAAGGAAAAACCTTTGCTTGAATTTTTCTGGTTAGAAAAACACAGAATTTCGTATTTTCTTTATAGCTTTGTGGCACATAACCCTAATTTCGACCTGCCCATGGAACAACTGTTGCACTATGTTTGGAAGCATAAGCTATTCGCAACTGCACCTTTGAAAACAACCGAAGGCGTGGATGTGGAGGTGATTGATACGGGATTGCATAACACGAACGCTGGTCCCGACTTCTTTAACGCCAAAATTAAGCTCGGAGATACACTCTGGGTGGGTAATGTCGAGATACACGAGAAAGCCTCACAATGGTTTGAACACGGGCATCATCTTGATGCACGATACAACAATGTGGTGCTGCACGTGGTGGGTAAGGCCGACATGGACGCCTTAACACTGGATGGCGACATGCCGCCACAAATGGAATTGGCGGTGCCCAATAGCGTTTTGACCCATTATAACGAGTTGCTGGCTGCCGATAAGTTCCCGCCCTGCCACAACATTCTGCACCAACTGGCGCCACTTACTTTGCATAGCTGGCTGGCAGCCTTGCAAACAGAACGTTTGGAGAGCAAAACAAAGGCCGTGATACGGCGCGCCGAACTAGCAAATGGTTCGTGGGAGGATGCATTTTTCATCACCTTAGCCCGCAACTTTGGGTTCGGCGTTAATGGAGATGCCTTTGAACGATGGGCCGCCAACGTGCCATTGCGCTGCGTTGACCATCATCGCGACAACGTTTTCCAAATAGAAGCCCTCTTTATGGGACAGGCGGGATTGCTAACCAGCGAGTCTTTACCGCCCCGACAACACCAGATGGCGCTGAAAGACGAATATTTCGAACAACTGAAAAAGGAGTATTCGTACCTAGCGCACAAGTTCAATTTGCAGCCTTTAGACCCCGCCATGTGGTTGTTTCTTAGACTTAGGCCACAGAATTTTCCACACATACGATTGTCGCAGCTGGCTATGCTCTACCATTCGCGTACAGCTTCGCTGGCCAATATCGTGGCTTGCGAGGGATTGGCGCAACTTCGAAAGGCGTTGTTCACAAAGGTGTCGGCCTACTGGCAAACGCATTTCGTGTTTGGTGGAGGCAGTAAAAGCAGCGATAAAGCTTTATCGGTGGCGTCGCGCGACGTGCTAATTCTCAACACTGTGGTGCCTATTCTCTTTGCCTATGGCCGTCATCGCCACAACGATATATTGTGCGAACGAGCCTTCCAGTTGCTCGAAGAGCTTCGCGCAGAAAACAATCACATCGTGAGAATGTGGCAAACGTGCGGACTGGAGGTGAAAAATGCAGGCGACACACAGGCGCTTATTCAACTTAAAACCGAATATTGCGACCGCAAAGATTGCTTGAGATGCCGTATTGGGTACGAATACTTGAAGAAAGGATAGTATTGAGGAGATATTTTCAATTCAACAACCCATAACTAATAAAGCATATCACTCCCCTTTCTCCCCTTGAAGAGGGGCAGGGGTAAGGCCGAGAAGGGTTAAAGATGAGTCTTTTAAATAGTTATATATATGTACATATTCACTACAGAGATGGAAGTTCGCGACTACGAATGCGACATACAAGGAATTGTTAACAATGCCAATTATCTTCATTTTACTGAACATACACGGCATCTTTTCTTAAAACACACTGGACTTAGTTTTGCTTCGCTACACGAAAAGGGCGTAGACCCCGTTGTGGCACGCATGACTCTGCAATATAAAGCACCCTTACAATGCGATGATGTGATGGTGTCGAAACTCTGGATTGAAAAAGAGGGCATACGATATGTGTTTCATCACGACATCTTTCGCAAACGAGATGAACGGCTTTCTTTTCGGGCAACAGCCGAATTGGTGTGCCTCGTGAATGGAAAATTGAGCCGAAGCGAAGATATTGATAAGGCGTTCGCACCCTTCATCAAACAAGCGCACGACAAATAACATAAGCCGTAGCACCCCCCCCTGCAGCATAATGCCACACACCATGAACCACAACGAAACACGAAACGCCATCGCCCTCACGCGAGTGAACTATTTTAACCTCGCGGGGTTGGCGCAGCTGTACCGCAAATTGGGCTCGGCCACCGAGGTTATTGCCCACCGCAACAACCTTAAAGAAGTGCTGCCTGATGCTTCGCCTAGGCTACTTGAAGCCATGCACAACATCGAACAGCACCTCCGAGTGGCCGACGCCGAAATGGAATATAACGCACGCAACAACATCAAAACGCTGTGTCTGGCCGACAATGATTATCCCCAACGCCTAAAAAACTGCGCTGATGCCCCACTCGTGCTGTTCTTTAAAGGTAACACCGACCTGAATAGGGCGCGCGTTATCAATGTTGTTGGCACACGTCATTGCACGGCTTACGGCCAAGATGTGATAAGAAAGTTTATTACAGAACTGAAAAAACTTAGTCCTGAAGTGCTCATCGTGAGCGGTTTGGCTTACGGTGTGGACATCAATGCGCATCGACAAGCGTTGGCAAACGACCTAGATACGGTGGCCGTTTTGGCTCACGGGCTGGACAATCTCTATCCCGCACGCCATAAACAAACGGCAGACGAGATGATAAAGCACGGCGGATTGCTCACCGAGTTCTTAACAAATACCAATGCCGACAAACTTAATTTCGTAAGGCGAAACCGCATAGTGGCTGGTATGTCAGACGCTTGCGTGCTGGTTGAAAGTGCTGCACACGGCGGAGGACTTATCACTACGGCCATTGCACGCGACTATAGCAGAGAAGTATTCGCCTTTCCTGGTGCCGTGGGAGCACCCTTTAGCGAAGGCTGCAACAACCTTATTCGCGACCATAAGGCGCAATTGATAACCTCGGCAGCCGACTTTATTCAGGCCTTGGGATGGGAAACCGACTTTAAACGCGTTCAAGCCACACGCCAAGGCATTGAAAGGCAACTCTTTCCTGAACTCTCTGCCGAGGAACAAACCGTTATAGAGGCACTGCAAAGCCTCAACGACCAACCCATTAGCCAGCTATCACTATCGGCCAACATCCCCATTTCAAGACTCACCGTGGTGCTTTTCCAACTAGAAATGAAAGGCATGCTCAAACTTTTGGCTGGCGGATGCTACCACCTTTATACGTGATAAATGCCCAAACATCAAAAAATGAACAGCGCAAAGAGATGGCTTTTACCCTTTTTTTCACTAACTTTGCGCTGTTAATCGGGTTGTAGCTCACGGCAATGGGCATTGCTTAGCACCAGTAGCGCTAACAACCACAACATTGAACATCATCATTTTAGATTAAAATACAGCTTATGAACATCGCCATTATAGGCTACGGCAAGATGGGTAGAATGATTGAAGAGATTGCAAAACAACGCGGACACAACATTGTTTGCATCATCGACCAAGACAATCAAGCCGACTTTGATAGCCCTAACTTTGCTTCGGCCGACGTGGCCATCGAGTTTACCTCGCCTCAAGCGGCTTTCCAAAACTACCTAAAGGCTTTTAAACACAACGTTAAAGTGGTGTCGGGGTCTACTGGATGGCTCGAACAACACGGCGAAGAGATTAAACACCTGTGCAAAGAAGAGGGTAAAACGCTTTTCTGGGCCAGCAACTTCTCGGTGGGAGTGGCCATCTTTAGAGCACTTAACCGCCGATTGGCTGAACTGATGAACCGCTTCCCGCAATATGATGTGCATATAGAAGAGACACATCATGTGCACAAACAGGATGCTCCTTCGGGCACTGCCATCACCCTGGCCGAGGATATTTTGGCACAATTGCAACGCAAAGACTCATGGATTAAAGGCGAACAACATCTGCCCAACCAGCAATTCGTTGCCAGCCAACAATCAAATCAAAACCAATTGGCCATCGACAGCTTTCGCGAAGGCGAGGTTCCTGGCATCCACACCATTATTTATAACAGCGAGGCCGATAGCATTAGCATCTCTCACAACGCCCATTCACGGCGTGGATTTGCCGAAGGTGCCGTGCTAGCAGCCGAATATACGGCCACTCATAGCGGCTTGCTCTCTATGGATAACCTCTTTAACTTCTGAAAACAACATGCGCCACAACCCTAATAGCCTACTACTGGCCACCAACTTAACACAAAACACAGGGCGTAAGGCGCAAAACATATAACTAAGACTTGCAATGATTAAGAAAAAACAAAAGGGAATAAACCCTCGTGTACAATGGACTAAGTTTGTCATCGTTACACTTCTCTACCTGGCTTTCCTCTATTGGGTGGGCAGTTGGTGGGGATTGCTCGTGCTTCCTTTCATCTACGACGTTTATATTTCTAAAAAAATAAATTGGCAATGGTGGAAAGATGCCGAAGGCCCTACACGCTTTATCATGGGCTGGGTGGATGCTATCGTATTCGCATTAGTGGCGGTTTACTTCATCAACTTATTCTTTTTCCAGAACTTTGTGATTCCTTCTAGCTCGCTAGAAAAGAGTTTGCTCACGGGTGACTACCTCTTTGTTAGCAAGCTTAGCTATGGTCCGCGCATTCCGCAAACGCCACTTACCATGCCACTAACCCAACATACGATGCCTGTGCTCAATATTAAGTCGTATATCGAAGTGCCTCACTGGGATTATCGACGAGTAAAGGGATTGGGAAATGTGCAACTTAACGATATCGTGGTGTTTAATTATCCCTCGGGAGATAGCCTCGTTAACGAACAAAGATGGGCCGCTGCCGACTATTATCAAATGGTTTACTCGTATGGTAAGCAGCTTTACGACCAGGCTAACCCGCCCGTGAACCTCGATAGCATGACTCTTTTGCAACAACGCGACTACTTTGCATACATCTATGCCTTGGGACGCGCCTACATTGTGCAAAATCCCAACGAGTATGGCGACATTATTTCTCGTCCAA
The DNA here is from genome assembly GCF_937990675.1 of Hoylesella shahii. NCBI lineage: Bacteria > Pseudomonadati > Bacteroidota > Bacteroidia > Bacteroidales > Prevotellaceae > Hoylesella > Hoylesella shahii. The sequence continues at coordinate 56,172 of NZ_CALKQY010000042.1, forward strand.
CCGACCGAAGAGAGAATTACGTTAAGCGATGTGTGGGTCTGCCTGGACAAACACTACAGATTAAAAACCGCATCATCTATCTAGACGGTAAACCCAATAAAGAACCCGACAACGTGCAATATACTTACTATGTGAAGCTTAAAAACATGTTGCCCGAAGAGCTTCTTACCGAGTTAGGCATAACACAAGAAGACCTTCAAAGCCTTAACACCAGTGGCGTTATGCCCCTTACTGCAAAGGCTGCAAAAGCTTTGGCCGCTAGAAAAGACCTGGTTGAGAGTGTAAAACTTAACACCGACGCACCCACGGGCGACCTCTATCCACTCAATGCCAACACTGGATGGACTAGAGATAACTACGGACCGATTTGGATTCCTAAGAAAGGGGCCACCGTTAAACTCTCGTTGGCCAACCTGCCCTTATACGAACGCCCCATACGCGTGTACGAAAACAACAAGCTGGAGGTGCGAAACGGACAAATTTACATCAACGATAAACCCGCCAACAGCTATACCTTTAAGATGGATTACTATTGGATGATGGGCGACAACAGGCATAACTCGGCCGACTCGCGTTACTGGGGCTTTGTGCCAGAAGACCATGTGGTGGGCAAACCCATATTCATCTGGTGGTCGCACGATGTAGATCACCCAGGATTTAAGGGCATTAGATGGAAACGTTTGTTCACATGCGTGGACAAAATCAAGTAATAAAGCGAACTTAACGCTCGCCTTTACTGGCTCATCAACCGCAATGACCAACACTAAAACAATAAGACTGAAGGGAAGTTTGCACACCGCCCATCAGTCTTATTTGTATTATCTAGAACTCCTCGGTTAAACAAAGCCCCTAGGCAGCCTAGAAAAAAACTAAAAACACCCTCGCGCCATGCTCCCTTTGCTCACTTCGGCCTATCTCGCCCCCATACAATGGTATGCAAAACTATTTCACAGCAACGGCTGTTGGATTGAACAACACGACCATTTTCAGAAACAAACTTATCGCAACCGATGCATCATTGCCACAGCCAACGGTACACAAGCCCTCACAATACCCATCGAAAGACCAACGGGCGAACAGGCTTCGCGCATGGCTATGAAAGATATTCGCATTAGCGACCATGGCAATTGGCGACACATCCACTGGCAAGCCATCGTGTCGGCCTACAATGATAGTCCGTTTTTTGAGTATTATGCCGACGACTTCCTACCTTTTTTCCAACAACGTTATGCATTTCTTTTCGACTTCAACCTGGAACTAACACACACCATTTGCACGCTTCTCGACATCACACCCAACATCCTTCGCACGCCTTCGTTTGTGCCAACGGCATCGCAATTGGCCTCGGGGGCAACGCTTCCGCCTGACTTTGCTCACGAACAAGGGGATATAAACACAGCCCTACCCGACTTTCGCGAGGTGATTGTGCCCAAAAATGCACCTCCCGACCCACTGTTTTCGCCTCGCCCCTACTATCAAGTGTTTGCTCAACGCCACGGCTTTATACCCAATCTCAGTATCATCGACCTGCTTTTTAATATGGGAAACGAGGCTCCGCTGTTTCTTTAAACAGCGCAAAACAAGGAGAAACAAACGCATGGAGAAAAAAATAGCGCCTAATGATGTGCACAACATTAGGCGCCAAAAGGTCTAACCGAAGTCCCTTCAAGCATTAAATACTTTACAACACACCTTTTCCACGCCTAACCACCACCAAGGCATTAGCCACTTTGCGCTCGCCCTCATGGTCGAACTTATGGTTATCGCATGGATAATTGGCCACACCACTGGCATTAAAGCCCTTTGCCCATAACGTAGACGAACCTCCACCATCCAAATTCAAGGCATCGGTGCAGCCCAACTGCTGCAAAAAATGACGTAGTTCGATAAGGTTCATCCCCCCTGCATAACCCGGATGACGACCGTCTACAGTGACAAGAAGCACCGTTCCGCGCGAAGTGAGTGCGATAGCCGAACGCGGATGCTTGTCTATCACAAAGCCCATGCCACTGCTTCGCAACAAAACACCCTTGCCTTGATAAAGAAGCAGATGACCAGAGGCCAACGTGGACCCATGATGACAACGATAACGCCGCTCAATACCCTTGTTCCATGGTATGATGTGCACCCTACGACCATGCACACGCACAGCTCCAGTTACACGCAATGCCAGTTCGGCCGTGGTGGTGGTGTCTATAAGGTTGCGCCCTTGACGCAAATAGGTAATGGCCGAACGCTTATGAATATCAAAATATGAACCATTGATAGCTGCCATAGCCTTCGAACGACGAGCCATCTCGCCTACCGTAGCACCGCCATCGGCCACTGCCACATCAAAAGCCACACCGTGTTTGGGTGTTATCTCGGCCACGGTAACCGTCTGCGCACAGCCATATAGCAAGGGCCAACGCATCTGCCGCACCTCCACATTGTTGGCAATACGCCGTGTTTCCCACATCGCCGTGGCAATAGCTACAGCGTCTTCGCGCGTTTGAGCCACAAGCGTGAGGGGCACAAAAAACCCAAAGAACAGACCTAGAAGAATGTTTTTTCGCATAAACTGGATGTTAATCATTGGTTGTTGAGGCCGACTTGGTTTTCTCACGCGTTAGCTTTCGTTTCACCACCGCGGGATTTCCAGCCGCCAAAGAGTCGTCGGGAATATCGTGTATCACCACAGAACCCGCTGCAATGATGCACCTTTGGCCAATGGTTACGCCAGGGCACACCGTAACATTACCGCCCAGCCATGTGTCGTTGCCTATGGTTATGGGCTTTGCTTGCTCTTGTGGCTCGCGCCTTTCCATATAGTCGATGGGGTGTTGAGGCGTAAACAGCTTACAACAAGGGCCCAACTTAACATGATGCCCCAAGGTTACGGGAGCCGAATCGAGCACCACACAGCCATAATTCATAAACGAATGCTCGCCCATGTGCAAGCCATGACCATGGTCGCAGTGAAAAGGCGGACATATTTCGGCTGTTGCAGGCAGGTCAGGAACGAGCGCTTCTATCAGCTTGCGATAGCCCTTATGAACCGTGCTTATGCGATTGAGCTTGGCACATAGCCTTTTGGCGCGAGCAAAACTAGCCTGCATCTCCTCATCGTCAAAGCGATATAGCTCACCGCTACGCATCTTTTCCATTTCTGTCTTCATGCCATTTTCGTGTTTAGAATGTAGGCAAAAGTACGTTATTTTGATTAACTTTGCAACACAATGCCCATCTTCGATGATGGGTTTTCACACTATTTACCATTCACCGCATCATGTTTCACGCCTTACATACCCACTTGCCGAAGCCCGAAAAGATGAACAACCCCTTCTTTTACGAGCCCAACGCCCTGTGTATTCTGGCTGCCGAGGAGGTGAAAACCATGGTGGCAACGCACAACGAATGGCGTGAAGAGGTGCAAGCGGGTAAGATGTTCGGCGTGTTGGTGGTGGAACGCCCATCGCACCACGGCATGCAACTGGGCTACCTGGCCGCTTTCTCGGGTCAATTGGGCGGTAAGGCCACGTGGGAGGGGTTTGTTCCACCCGTGTTCGACTATCTTCAACCCGATGGTTATTTTAAAATTCATGAACGCGAGATTAGCCATATCAATTCGCTTCTTGCCGAAATAGAAAATAGCCCAACGCTCGCCAATCTGAAGAAACAACTTGAACGCGAGCAACACAAAGCCGAAAACCAACTAAACGACTATCGCAAAATGATGGCCGAGGCCAAAAAAGCACGCGAGAAAAAGCGCGCATTGGGTGCTAGCAACGAGGATATGGCGAAGATGGTGGCCGAAAGTCAATTTCAAAAAGCCGAACTAAAAAGGTTGAAACAACATCTACAAACCAATTCAAACGCCCTACAACAACAGCTTTGGGCGATGGAAAACCAGATAAACCAACTGAAGACGCAACGCAAACAACTGTCGGACTCGCTGCAACGCTGGCTTTTCACTAAATTCGAAATGCTTAATGCTATGGGCGAACGGCGCAATCTGCTCGACATCTTTGCACCTACGCCTCAACAAACACCACCCGCTGGCACAGGCGAATGCTGTGCACCAAAACTCTTGCAGCACGCTTTTGCCATGGGATATCGTGCCGTTTGCATGGCCGAATTTTGGTTGGGCAATTCGCCCAAAACCGAGATAAGGCGCGCTGGTGCGTTTTATCCTGCCTGCAAAGGTAAATGTGGCCCTACGCTTGAATATATGTTACAAGGGCTAGACCTTGAACAAGCACCAATGAAGCAAACCCACAACAAGGCGCTTCGCGTGATTTACGAAGACGAAACCCTGGCCGTGGTGAGCAAACCGCCGGGCATGCTAAGTGTTCCAGGCAAAGATGGTGGCCTATCGGTTAGCGAACTGATGCGCGAACGCTACCCCAACTCCTCGTCACCTCTCATTGTTCACCGTCTTGACCAAGACACTTCGGGCCTGATGCTTATTGCAAAAACCAAAGAAATGCACAAAACACTGCAAGCAGCTTTCTTAAATCACGAGGTAAAAAAGCGCTATGTGGCTGTGCTCGAGGGGGTGCTGCCTCCTAACAAGCAACGCGGGGTAATTTCCTTGCCCCTATCTAGCAATTACATTGACCGCCCGCGGCAGGTGGTAGACTGGCAAAGGGGCAAACCTGCCGTAACCCATTACGAGGTTATTGACTGCAAGGCAGGACATAGCGTGGTGGCTCTTTACCCCCAAACAGGCCGAACCCATCAGCTTCGCGTGCATTGTGCACACCCCGACGGACTAAACATGCCCATCCTTGGCGACCCACTTTACGGACAAAAGGCGCTTCGCATGTATCTGCACGCCGAAGCAATTGAAATAGAAAAATTAGGAATAAAGGTGGAAGATATTATAAACTTAAACCCATGAACGAAGAAAATAAAAGTGTAGCGCCCAACAAAACGACGCAAAACATCAGCAACAACATGGTTTGGCAAGTGCTCGACCAGGAATATTTGATACGAAAACAGTGGCTTACAGCACGCCGCGACAAAGTAAAACTACCCACTGGCGCAGTGGTAAACGATTATTATGTGCTGGAATATCCCGATTGGGTGAACACCGTAACCATCACAAACAACGGTGACTTTGTATTGGTAAGACAGTACAGACATGCACTAGGCGTCACCGCCATGGAGATTTGCGCTGGCGTTGTGGAACAAAACGAACCTCCATTGCTTGCTGCGCAAAGAGAACTGCTTGAAGAAACAGGATATGGCAACGGCAAATGGCAACCGCTAATGACCATCGCACCAAACCCTGGCACAATGACCAACCGCTGCCATTGCTTCTTGGCTACTGGTGTGGAGAAGATTACCACCCAACATCTTGACGCTACAGAAGACATAGAAGTACACTTGGTGAGTCGCAACGAGATGCTGCGCATGCTTAAAAACAACGAACTCTACCAAGCAATGATGTATGCCCCACTATGGAAATACTTCGCCCTAGAAAATGAGTTAAACCCTTAAAACCACCGCAAAACCAGCGGTTCGCCCACCACTTCGCGGTGAACAAAACAGCTCAACATTGAAAACAAAATCTTTAAATAGTGTTAACACGCGTAACATCTTCAACACACAATCGTCATTCATAATAGAGACAGATGAACAAAATAAGCTTTCGCAATGACATTCTGCCCTTAAAGGACAAGTTGTACAGGCTGGCGATGCGCATTACGCTTAATGAACGCGACGCCGAAGACATTGTGCAAGACACACTCATCAAAGTCTGGAACAGGCGAGAAAGATGGGACGAGCTAGAGTCTATCGAAGCATTCAGTCTGACGGTATGCCGAAACTTGGCGCTAGACAGCATCAAAAGAAAAGGACACGGCAGCCCTTCAATAGAAGACACACATGCCGAAAAGCCCGACCTCACCGCTAATCCCTACGAGGAAATGTTGCAAAACGACCGCGTACAACTAGTGAGAGACATCATCAACGCCCTCCCCGAGAAACAAAAAACAAGCATGCAGCTTCATGAATTCGAAGGGAAAAGCTATCGCGAGATTGCCCAGATAATGGAAATCACCGAAGAACAGGTGAAAATAAACATCTTCAGGGCTAGACAAACGATAAAACAAAAGTTCAAAAACGTAGAAGATTATGGATTATAAATACATCAACCAACTATTGGAGCGCTATTGGAACTGCGAGACTTCTTTGGAAGAGGAAGGTATCTTGCGTGCGTTTTTCTCACAGAAAGACGTACCAGCCGAGCTACGCCAATACCAGCCGCTCTTCGCTTACCAACAATTGGAGACGAAAGAAAAGCACCTGGACGCCGACTTCGACAATAGGTTGCTGGCCATGATCGAAGAGGATGAGCCCATAAAGGTGAAAGCTCGCACCATCACCCTTACTCAACGACTTAAACCGCTGTTCAAAGCAGCCGCCGTTGTGGCCATCTTCCTAACCCTGGGCAATGCCGCGCAAGAGTCTTTCCAAACTCAACAGCCCTCTACAACGGGCATGGCAGGCTATAATAAGGTGGAGAAAGGGGCGTCGGTTGCCTTGCGCGACTCGGCTGCTATCGACACTATCAAGCCTGTTGGCGCACCTGCCGCATCGCTCAACGTCATTAAATAAGAATTTTTCTATGCTTTCTCAATAACAATGTTTAGTAAAACAACATCGAAGCTGTGAAGCTTCTTTCTCTCAAATTTTTCATTATACTAACGTAAGGTCAATGGCCGTAGTCGCTCAAAAGGCGCTGCGGCCTTTGTTTTTTATTGGTGGTGAAAGGGGAAAAGCCGAAACAATTCGCTCACTTCCATCTTTACTTGTACGCTAAAAATACGCTCATTAACCCTTTTGTGCTTTACTTCTTGGCAAACAGTCCACGCCATCCTCTTCTTTAGCTCAATCTGCCATAGGCGTTTATTGTATTTATGTGTGCCAATGCTTATTGTTTCTCTCATTGTTGTATTGGGTTTGAACTATCCTCGTCCACACAATATGTAAAGTTTTCAGCACGATATTTAACACTATGAGTGGCTATTTTGCTCACCAATTGTCGCTCGGCCGAAAATTTTCAATTCTCGCGGAGGTTTGTTGTGATGCAAAAAGGTCTAAATCGGCAAAAACAGACAAAGGGCCTTTTGGGCATAAAAACTGTGATTTTTACCAAAAAACAGGCTATTTCTCACAAAATTCTGCGCAATATGCACCAAAACGCGATGCTATCTCCTACAAAACGCAGTGCTAACTCGTGCTAAATGCAGTGCTATCTCCTACAAAACGCAAGGTAAAATGGTGCTAAATGCAACTCAAAATGCTGCAAAACGCGCTTTTTATGCTGCTTAAATCTTTACAACGAATACAGAAACGGCTCTTCAAATAAGCAAAAACCAGCAAATAAATCGACTTTTTAGCTACTAAAATCCGTTTTTGGGGCGGTAAAATTCTTCGCCTCTGCAACAAAATAGAAAGGTAAAAAGGTACAAATTGATGGTTCTACCCTAAAAAACGATGTCAAATAAAACAGCAACACCCCAAAAAAGTCCCAAAAACCCTGCTTTTTAACAGGTTTATTCGCTAGAATGGGTAGAAATCCAACACACGTTTTGTAAAATAATAATACCCAATTTAACAAAGAAAGAAAGAGTACCAATCATGCAAAACAAACGCCATTAGCGCCATTAGCTTGCTTGAGCCTTAAGCATAGAACTTTCATGGCACACTATTTAAAACGTTCAATATGACCAAAATACGCCTATCGTTTAACCCATATCTCCGTCATTAGAGCCTAAACAAATTTGGGTTTCTTGTCGGCATCTTGCCTATCTTTGTAAAGCAGACGTAGCGGGCCACGTCAAGTTGCAAATACAGGCAAGATGCCGACAAGAATATAAAAGACGGTAGGAAACAACACAAAAACAAGAATTATAGAAACAGTATGGTCTAAAGAGCGATTTGGGTTTAAAAACCATGTTATCTAACTGTAATAAGCACAATGGCAAATGACACTAACGCCCAATTGGGCTTAAACATTAAATTGTCGAAGTCACCTTTATAATCCAAAAGCCCTCTTTTTAAAAGGGCAATGCACTGATGTTATAATCTGAAACCTCATCACTCAGCTGCATGGCATCAGTAAGAGGCTCATAATTATAACCATTGCTTTGCCTACTTAACTGTTTAAAGATTGTTTCTCTGAAAGTTGAGACAATGTCAAGCTGCTCTATTTCGATGCGTCGAGCTTTTGAAATCTCAAGAAAATCAGACTCTTGTTCAATACCCAAGTATCTACGCCCAAACAAGTTTGCCGCTATACCAGTGGTACTACTACCAGCAAAGGGATCGAGTATCCAATCATTAGGCCTAGTTGAGGCAAGAATAATGCGTGTAAGCAAGGCTAAAGGCTTTTGAGTAGGGTGTTTTGTGCAGGTCTTTTCCCACGGAGCAATGGCAGGTAGGTGCCAAACGTCGGTCATTTGTTTGTTGTCGTTCATCTCTTTCATCAGTTGGTAGTTGAAATAATGAGATGTTTTCTTAGACTTACGTGCCCAAATGATAAACTCAGAGCTATGCGTAAACTACCTGTACGAGATGTTTGGGGGCTGATTTGTTTTGACCCTAGTGATTACATTGAGTATCTTAAATCCTAGTTCCGTTAAACAATTAGCCACACAAAGATTTTAGAACAATGGGATTATAAGCGTTACCACCCTCTCCTTGTTCGATGTTTGAAATCATAAGTTCGGTTAACTTTCCTCGTTTGTCCGCATTTGAGTTAATCATGCGTGTGGCAAGCACCCGCTGAATGTTGTATGCGGCATACAGATTATCGAAAAAATTGTCCTTGGGGTCATGACCCTTTACATCTGAGTTGCTGAGAACAAACAAGCTACCACGCTCGCTTACTTCGTTACAGAAATTTCGTAAGCGCACTTGTTCGGCATCGCCAAAGGGCTCTTTAACATAAGTGTTGAACGAAGAAGTGCTGTTCAGCGGCTTATATGGCGGGTCGAGGTATAACAACGTATCTTCATGGGCATACCGCTTTGTAGCATCAAAGTCGCCGCAAAGGATGTCCACGCGTTGCAAGAGGTCAGAGTCGGCCATGATAGTTTGTTCATCGCATATCTTAGGGTGTACATATTTTCCATGCGGAACGTTAAATTTTCCCTTAGAATTCTCGCGATAAAGGCCATTAAAACAGGTGCGATTTAAGAAGATAAAGATAGCGGCTTGCTCCACGTTTGTTAGTTTGTCATCGTTAAAACGCCTGCGTTTCTCCAAAAAGTAAGCCGTTCGTTCGGCATGGTTCATGGGCAGATACTCGTTTTCAAGCATGCGTAGAGCACTGATAAGCTTTTGGGGCATGGCCTTAATAACACGATACACGTTTATCAGTTTTGCGTTTACATCGTTGATAACAGCGTGTTGTATGTTGGGATAGCGTTGCAATAGCCAAAACAAAACAGAACCTCCGCCAACAAATGGTTCCACATAGGTGATGTCCCTGCTGCAGAAATCTGTTGGTAAAAGGCTTTCTATGTCTGACAAGAGTTGAGTTTTCCCTCCTGCCCACTTAACAAACGGCTTTGCGCCTTTAAATAAAGTCATTGTTGATTGATATTGTTTTTAGGCAATGCCATCTTTCTATATCCGTGCAGAGCTTGGTCAGAATCCGCTATCCATTATATTCTAGTACAGCGTTTCTCTCTTTCTTTTAACTGCAAAAATAGCAAATTATACTAACATAAAGCAGGCTTTTATGTATTATTTATTTGAATAAAGCCACACCAGCTTGGAAGTTCTGCCCAGCACACGCCAAAAATGAAAAAAGAGAAACCATCTTGCGATAGCTTCTCTTCTATACTTTAAACATTGAATGTCACTTGTTGTGACTTGTTTGTGGGCCATCTTGGGCTTGAACCAAGGACCTCCAGATTATGAGTCTGTTGCTCTAACCAACTGAGCTAAAAGCCCGAACCACCCGCTTTGGGGTTGTTTGCAGGTGCAAAGGTAGTTGTTTTAAAGGAAATCTCCAAACAAATAAGACAAAAAGACGTAAAAATGAAAGGACCAACACCAAATTTGGGGGCTTTTATGTAACTTTGCATACTTGGGGAAATATATCCCAACACACTATTATACATACGCATCAATGAGTATTGAGACTACATTAGAGAAATTCGACAAGGCTGGATTGACAGACGAACAAGTGGCATTGAGCCGCAACGAACATGGCGCGAACATACTTACACCTCCCAAACGCGCCTCGCTTTGGGCTTTGTACATCGACAAATACCGCGACCCCATCATCCAAATTCTTATCGTGGCTGCTGCCGTCTCACTGATTTTCTCGTTTATCAACGGCGAGTTTCTTGAAACGCTGGGCATATTTTTGGCTATTATCTTGGCCACTACCATCGGCTTTTACTTTGAAAGAGACGCCGCTAGAAAGTTTGATGTGCTTACAACCTTGGGCGAGGAACAACTCGTAAAGGTAAGAAGAAACGGTGATACTACCACCGTTGCACGTAAAGATGTGGTGGTGGGCGACCTCATTGTTATCGAAGTGGGCGACGAAATTCCTGCCGATGCCATGCTTCTTCAATCGGCCGACCTGCAAATTGATGAATCTACGCTTACTGGCGAACCCATTATCAACAAACATGCTTCGCCCAATGTGGCCGAAGAAGAGGCCACCTACCCCACCAATATGGTGCTGCGCTCTACCATGGTGATGAATGGAAGTGGCCTAGCTAGAGTGGTGGCAGTGGGCGATGGCACGGAGATTGGAAAAGTGGCACGCAAGGCTACCGAACTAACAGCTGTGAAAACTCCCCTCAATCAGCAACTCGACCGTCTGGCAAAACTTATCAGCAAGGTGGGATTTAGCGTGGCAATAACGGCGTTTTCGGTGTTTTTAGTGCACGACATACTTACCAATGAGCTTTGGCAAAGCAATAATTATATAGGTATGGCCGAGGTGGTACTACATTATTTTATGATGGCAGTAACGCTTTTGGTTATGGCTGTTCCCGAAGGTTTGCCTATGGCCGTTACACTAAGTCTTGCTTTGAACATGCGACGAATGCTAAAAAGCAATAACCTTGTGCGTAAATTGCATGCCTGCGAAACAATGGGAGCAGTGACAGTGATATGTACCGACAAGACAGGAACGCTTACAGAAAACAAAATGCAAGTGGCTGAGATGCGCGTTTTAACGCCAGATACACCCCTTACCAACGCCATCGCACTGAACTCTACAGCTAATTTGGAAACAAAAAATGGTGCAACGACGGGCATTGGAAGCCCCACCGAGGTGGCTTTGTTACTATGGTTGCAGGCAAACAACCACAATTATCGCGAACTGAGAAAGACCGAATGCATGGAAAATCAGTTGCCTTTCTCTACCGATCGCAAATATATGGCCACCATCGCTCGTGTTAATGGCCAACGACTGCTCTTTATAAAGGGTGCGCCCGAAACGGTTATGGCACTCTGCAACCTAAGCAACGAGGAACAAGAGGCCAACGCACAATTGCTGCGTGGCTATCAAAACAAGGCCATGCGCACACTGGCTTTCGCCTATAAGCCACTAAACAACAACGAAGGAAAAGGCTTTAGCGAACCCAACTTGATGCAAGGCTTCACCCTTCAGGCCTTGGCTGCCATCAGCGACCCTATTAGAAAAGATGTTCCCGCTGCCGTTAAAGAGTGTCTTAACGCTGGTATCGAGGTGAAAATCGTAACGGGCGACACCGCTGCAACGGCTATCGAGATTGCCCGACAGATTGGTATTTGGCAGAAAGAGACACCATTGGAGGCGCAAATTACGGGTCCCGACTTTGCCGAACTGAGCGATGACACAGCCTACGAACGCGTGAAAGTGCTGCGCGTGATGTCGCGTGCACGCCCCACAGATAAGCAAAGACTGGTTAACCTGCTGCAACAACGTGGCGAAGTGGTGGCCGTTACAGGCGATGGAACCAACGATGCACCTGCTCTTAACCATGCCCACGTGGGACTATCATTGGGCAGTGGCACCAATGTTGCCAAGGAAGCATCAGATATGACTTTGCTAGACGACTCGTTTGGTTCTATCGAACGCGCGGTGATGTGGGGCCGTTCGCTCTACAACAACATCCGTCGTTTTCTCTTCTTCCAACTTGTTGTCAACCTCACGGCATTGCTTTTGGTGCTTGGTGGCGCAATTATTGGCACACAAATGCCACTAACTGTTACGCAAATACTTTGGGTTAACCTCATTATGGACACCTTTGCTGCTATGGCTTTGGCCTCGTTGCCACCAACACGCGAGGTAATGAGCGAACGCCCCCGCAAACAATCAGAACCCATCATATCGCCTTCGATGGCTAAGGGCATCATATTTTGCGGTCTGGTGTTCTTCGCGATGCTGTTTGCGATGCTTATTTACTTCCGCAACGAGCGTGGAGGCAACGTGGATACACATCAGCTCACCATCTTCTTCACCACCTTTGTGATGCTTCAGTTCTGGAATTTGTTTAATGCCAAGACGCTAAACTCGCACCATAGCACCTTCCGTCGTCTCTATGCCGACCGCGGTTTGTTGCTCGTTCTCTTGCTCATCGTGGCTGGACAATGGCTCATTGTCACCTTTGGTGGGCGTATGTTCCGCACCGTTCCGCTGTCGCTTGCCGAGTGGGGATGCATCATTGGCGCAACATCTGTGGTGATGTGGGCGGGCGAAGTGTGGCGATGGTTTAAACCCAAACCTCAATCACAGCCATCCGTCTAACGTTATGCACACTCCCAACACCCCTCCCTGTGTGGCCACAATCGGCTTTTTCGATGGTGTGCACCGTGGTCATCGCTACCTCATAGACTATGTTAGGCAGCTGGCTAAGGCAAATGGCATGCCCTCGATGGTGGTTACTTTCGGCACACATCCACGCCAAGTGGTGCAACAGGGCTTTACGCCGCAACTGCTTTCTACACCCGAAGAGAAGCTAAAACTGCTGCGACAAACGGGCACGTGCCACACCATGGTGCTGAATTTCGATGAGAATATGGCGGCGCTTACAGCCCGCGAGTTTATGCAACGGATACTGAAAGAACGACTAAACGTGGCCCAACTGGTGATTGGCTACGACAATAAGTTTGGGCATAACCGCGAAGAAGGTTTTGAAGACTACCAAAGGTATGGAAAGCAAATGGGTATCAACGTGACTGAAGCACCGCAGTTTGCTCCTGATGGCGAACATATCAGCTCGTCGGCCATACGCAGCCACTTGCAAGAAGGGCGCATTACCCAGGCTAATGCACTGCTGGGTTACGACTATTCTATTGCGGGGCAGGTGGTGCCAGGCTTTCAAGAGGGCCGAAAAATGGGTTTCCCCACGGCCAACCTCCTTGTAGACAATGCGCAAAAACTGCTCCCTCAAAACGGCGTTTACGCCACCTTGGTAGAGCTAGACGGCTTTGAACAACCGCTGATGGGCATGACCAACATCGGCAATAGACCCACTTTCAACGGCAAGGGTATAACCATCGAAACCAATATCCTCGATTTCTCGGCCGATATTTATGGACAAAACATGCGCGTTTCGTTCGTAGAACGCATTCGCCCCGAAGTGCGTTTTAACTCGATTGACGAACTGAAAACAAAGATGAAAGCCGACGAGCAATCGGCGAGAAGCATGCTTGCGCACGTGGCGAAACGCTAACCACGCAACAGCCATGCGCCATGCAGCCACTCGTTAACCCCATATGCAATTACACAACAATATTTATGGCAGGCCATTGGCCCAACTAATGCGCTAGCAACAAAGTCAAAACATTATTAACAATGAAAAAAAATAACAGTCTTATTCTTAGTGTGATGTGTTATATCGTGGTTTTTATCATGATACAGTTTGGCATTTCGCTCGTGGCTTTGTACCTCGACGATTCAATCAAACACCCCGCTTCGGCCAGTCCAACAGCCCTTTCGCTGAGCAGCGCAGTGGCTAGCATCGTCATTATCGGCCTGTTTCTATGGCGAAAGTGGGCGCCCATATCACGCCACTACCTGCAACAGCACCCTTGGGGCGTGCTGGTATGGACCATCTTAGCAGCCCTTGGCGCCATACTTCCGCTACAATGGATATACGAGCAGCTCAACATCACCGTTGCTGACAACGTAAAACAACTGTTCGACAGCATCTTGGGGAGTCGTTGGGGCTACCTTGCGCTGGGCATCTTAGCACCAGTGGCCGAAGAATTGGTATTCCGTGGAGCCATCTTACGGTGTCTGTTGGCCTACTTCAACAACCGTTTGCCCTGGATTCCCATTGTTGTTTCGGCTCTGCTTTTTGGTGCCGTGCACGCTAATTTGGCCCAATTTGTTAATGCCTCTACAATGGGTTTGCTTTTGGGATGGCTTTATTATCGCACGCATAGCGTAGTTCCAGGCGTGATTTTCCATTGGGCTAACAACACAGTGGCCTACGCAATGTATGTGCTTATGCCCGACTTAAACGATGGACAGCTTATCGACTTGTTCCATGGCGACAACAAACTGATGTACATGGGCTTGTTCTGCTCGCTCCTGGTGCTGTTGCCCTCGCTGTTTCAGCTTAATAAACGGATGGGGAACGAAGGCAGAACACATTAACCAAAGTTGCAAACTAAGACGCGAAGCTGGCATTTGGCGAAGACGAAGTGTGCTGTTGACAGTGCAAAAAACTACGCGCAATGCTCCAAGTAGGCATAAAAAACATGGTCCCGTATGTTGCTCACGCAATATACGGGACGTTTCTTGTAGTGAAAAAGATTTTTATGAATGGGCGATTAACCTTATTTGCACACATCTCTCAGCTTGCCTTAGGATAGAAGAAGTGAGAAAATGGCGCACGGTGTAACGCCAAATATGAAGTTTATAATTCTATTCACAAAAATACATAATATAACCGAATGTGCCAAATTTTAATTGCACTATTTTAAATTACTTGAAAAGAAAGTCTCTTTTTTAGGCAATTCTGTAAAAGCTTTAAAATATTTATCGCTCAAAAGAGGTTTAATTAACATATCTAGCCAGCTATAATCCTATAAGTATTTAGGAGTTTTCTTCCTTTTCTTCCAACATTTCTTTCACGCCCTTGAAGGTTTTGCGATGAAAAGGCGACACGCCATGCTCCACAATGGCCGCACGATGTGCCTTTGTGGGATAGCCTTTGTTCACTTCCCACTGATAAAATGGGCACTGCTTGGCCAGATTATCCATGTAATCATCGCGATAGGTTTTGGCTAAAACACTAGCAGCAGCTATCGAAAGATACTTGCCATCGCCCTTAACAATGGTTTGGTGAGGTAAGGTGCCATAGGGTTTAAAGCGGTTTCCATCTACAATCACCGCCTGAGGTCGCACCTTTAACCCATCGAGTGCACGGTGCATGGCCAGAATACTGGCGTTAAGAATATTGATTTCGTCGATTTCATCGGCTGTAACTTCGCCCACAGCCCATGCCACAGCATCTTTTTCTATCTGCTTGCGTAGGGCATAACGCTGCTTCTCGGTTAGCTTTTTAGAGTCGTTAAGCAGCGCATTGGTATAGTCAACAGGCAGAATTACGGCCGCAGCAAACACGCTTCCGGCTAGGCATCCCCTACCCGCTTCGTCGCAACCGGCCTCGATTAGGTCGGCAAAAAAATGAGATTCTAACATATATCTATATAATATGGTGTTGCGTTTAAACTCGTTTGATTTACTGATTATTAACAAACTTATTTCATTTGTGAAATGATGCTTCTTTATTTTGCTGCAATTTTGCAACCACAAAGTTAAGCAAATAATAACATTCAACACATAGAACAATGAAAAAGGAAATGACATTACCAGTAAATTCAGCGCGTGAAGTACGAGTTAGTAACATCTTCGCTAGTGTTAAAGCCACCCTAATGCTCCCCATAGTTTGGTTGAGCTTGTATTATTCAGTCGTGTTGAAGATGGAGATTAACACCCGTAGCACCCTACATCTGCTCAATGCTCAGGTGGCGTTCTTGCTAGCTGTGTTGCCCGCCAATGCTCCGTTTGTGGCTCGATTGATATGTACGGCTTGGTTTGCGCTGGCTCTTAGAGGATGCAAACGCAACCTTAGTTCTTGCAAACGCAAGTAATGCGCTAGAGAGCGAAGGGAAAGCATCGATAAAATGGGCTATTTCTTAAAACCTATGGTAAGCAATTGCACCTAAATTGTGCAGATCTCTTCTAGCCCATCATCACTTCTGACGCGGCACGAGCCACTAACAGCCTTGTCAAAGACATGCCTTCCTAGTGGTTAATGGAACAGGGAGCGCTCGCATAATTTGGTATTGAGCTGCAAACTAACGCTTAATTTTACCCATTCCATCGTTCGCATTAATCTCTCCACGAAGATTCACCCTACAAAATCACACTCTGCAATGGCCAATAGATGAATGGAAGGCCAACTTAAAATCATCAAACGCAATTCGCTCACCATGCAGTTCAAAGCGTTTCGCTACTATCTCCTTCGAAAACAGTAACGCATCGAAGAGCTACAAAAAGCTCATTCGATGCGTTTTTTTATATTAAAGGATGGCCTTAGCAAAAACAGTCTAACCATTCCGAAGCAAATAGTGCCTAAAACATGGCAGACACCCTGCGCACGCCGGCAACAAAGGTGTCCACTTCTTCGCGTGTGTTGTATAAACCAAAAGAAGCGCGCACCGTTCCCGATATACCTAGGCGAGCCATAAGCGGCTGAGCGCAATGGTGACCAGTACGAACGGCGATACCAAGACGGTCGAGCAGTGTACCCATGTCCAGGTGATGAATGTTGCCAACAAGAAAACTTATCACCGCATCTTTATCGATGGAATGGCCAAAAATACGCATCCCATCGATAGTTTTAAGCTGTTCTGTGGCATAACGAGTAAGTTCTTGTTCGTGGCGTTGAATATTATCCATACCCAAAGACGAGAGGAAATCGAGCGCCGTAGCCAGTCCGTGCGTGGCAACATAATCTGGTGTGCCCGCCTCAAACTTAAAAGGGAGTTCGGCAAAAGTGGTTTTTTCAAAACTCACAGTGGCAATCATCTCGCCTCCGCCTTGATAAGGAGGAAGTTTTTCGAGCCATTGTTCTTTACCATATACCACACCCACACCTGTAGGTCCGTATGCTTTATGTCCTGAAAAGGTGAAGAAGTCGCAATCCAAATCTTGAACATCCACCTTAAAATGTGGCACGCTCTGCGCTCCATCCACCAACACTGGCACACCATGAAGATGCGCACGTCGTACAATCTCCTTTATCGGGTTAACTGTTCCGAGCACATTGCTCACCTGCATAACGCTAACAAGTTTGGTGCGAGAAGTGAACAATTGGTCCATTTCATCGAGAATAAGCTCTCCGTTGTCGTCCATTGGAATCACCCTAATGGCTATACCGTGACGAGCAGCCATCAATTGCCAAGGCACAATGTTGCTATGGTGTTCCATTGTGGATATAATCACCTCGTCGCCTGGCTGCATGAAGCCTTCGCAAAAAGACGAAGCGATGAGATTAATGCCCTCGGTTGTGCCACGCGTAAAAATAATTTCGTTGTCGCTTTGCGCGTTAATAAACTTGCGTACGGTGGTTCGGGCAGCCTCATGCAGGTCGGTTGCCTTTTGCGAAAGATAATGAACGCCACGATGCACGTTAGCATTGGCGTTGAGATACTCGTGCCTCATGGCATCAAGAACGCAAAGTGGCTTCTGTGTTGTGGCCCCATTATCAAGGTAAATCAACGGCTTGCCATATACTTGGCGCGATAAAATGGGGAATTCTGAACGAATGGAGGTGATGTTGTACATATCTTTTGAGGAGTTATGGGGGAATGAGGAGTTAAGCCAAATGCCTTGTTGCAGAGTGGCAAACATCCTTGTAAACTCATTAACCCGTCTACTCATTAACTTACCTACTTGTTAACTTGTTAACTAACTACACATACCACGCCCCTCTCCCCTTGGAGAGGGGAAGGGGGTGAGGCTTTTTTTACTGCACTTTTCTACATCCTTCGCAGCGGTCGAACTCACCACGGAAGCGTTTTTCAACGAGATGATGTAGGCGTTCGCGTAGTGGTTCGAGATGCATTTGGTCGATGACTTCGTTGATAAATGCAAATTCGAGCAGCAGCTTAGCTTCTTTTTCGCTCACGCCCCGTTGGCGCATGTAGAACAAAGCTTCACTGTTAAGCTGCCCTACGGTAGAGCCGTGCGAGCATTTCACATCGTCGGCATAGATTTCTAGCATGGGTTGGGTAAACATATGCGCCTTTTTGGTAGCACAAATGTTTTGGTTTCGCATTTCCGAATCTGTGTGTTGGGCATCCTTCCGCACCAAAACAAGTCCGGCGAAAGCGCCAACCGCCTCATCGTCGAGCACATATTTGTAGAGTTCATGACTGTGACAGTTGGGCACAGCATGGTCTATCACAGTGTTATTGTCAACATGTTGTTTCTTATCGGCAATAACACAACCCGACAAATTACACTCGGCATCCTCTCCACGGAACGATAACAACACGTTATTGCGCGTTACACCATTGTGCAACGTAATAACATTGTGGTTTACCCTGCTGCTAGCTTGCTGCTCAATATAAACATTGCTCACGCGAACATTCTTCTCATGGGTTTCTTCCATGCAATAAAGGTCGAGCTTAGCGTTATCGTCAACAAAGGCTTCTATAACCTGTGTGGCAAGAAAACGTTGATCGTCGAAGGTGTGATCGCAGAAAAGGAACTTGACTTCTGCAAGGGGTTCGACGACAATGAGCACGCGACGATTAACCATTAAGTCTACCTGGGCATGCAGAATGTTTATCACTTGTATGGTGTTTTCGAGTTTAACGCCACGCGGAACATACACCAACAATCCGTCTTGTGCAAGCATGGTGTTGAGTGCCGTCACCGCATCGTCTTCGGTTTTGGCCAGCTTACCATAATATCTTGCGATGAAATCGGGATTTTTTGCAGCATAATCGCAAATCGAAGTAATAACCACGCCCTCGGGTAGTTGCTTATTAGGTGTCGTAGGATACAACAAAGCATCGTTCACCACAAAATGATTGGCTGTGCTAAGGCGTGGAACATCGCAGCTAAACACCTCGTAAGGGTTGATAGGCATAGGCAAGCGTTGAAGATTTAGTCCGTAATCGGGTTCGAAAAGCTTGCTGATGTCGGTGTATTTATATTTTTCGGTCTTGCGCGTTGGGAAGCCTTGGCGCTTAAAATCCTCGAAAGCTTTTTCTCTCAGAGCATTCATTACCGCGGTGGAATGGGCGGAAATAACGTCGCGATTGGCTTCGAAGAGGTCTATATATTGTTTCTCGCTATTCATTATTACAGGGTTTTTACTTCTCTCCTATTTCCTCTTTAATCCAATCGTAACCGCGTGCTTCAATCTCTTTAGCCAACTCAGGGCCAGCTGTTTTCACTATTCTACCTTTATAAAGCACGTGAATAACATCAGGACGGATGATGTCTAGCAATCGGTCGTAGTGTGTAATAACGATGGTGCTATTGTGTGGCGACTTGAGTTTGTTAACACCTTCGGCCACGATGCGCAGGGCATCAACATCCAAACCCGAGTCTGTTTCGTCAAGAATTGCCAGTTTAGGTTCGAGCATTGCCATTTGAAAAATTTCGTTACGTTTTTTTTCGCCACCGCTAAACCCTTCGTTTACCGAGCGTTGCGATAGTTTAGCGTCTAGTTCTACCACCTGCCTTTTCTCCTTCATCAGCTTAATAAAGTCGGCAGCCGACATCGGTTCAAGACCTTGATACTTGCGTTTCTCGTTGATTGCAGTGCGCATAAAGTTGGTCATCGATACGCCTGGAATTTCAACGGGGTACTGAAACGAAAGGAAGATGCCTTCGTTGGCTCGGTCTTCTGGTTTCATCTCGAGTAGGTTTTTGCCGTTAAAAATGGCCGTTCCATCGGTAACTTCGAACATAGGATTGCCCACTAGCACAGCCGAGAGCGTGCTTTTGCCCGAGCCATTGGGACCCATGATGGCGTGGGTTTCGCCTTCTTTGATGGTAAGGTCGATGCCTTTTAATATCTCTTTATCGCCAATTTTGGCGTGTAAGTTTCTTACTTCTAACATATATCTATTGTTTTATTATTTACCTATAGTATCTATAATTGTCATTGGTCTTATTTAGCAGTATATCGAGAATACCTTGTACCAAATTAACACCATCTCCTGCGGTGAAATGGAACGGAAAAACGATTTTCAGTCCAACATTAAAGCCATGTCTTATTGGGCGCATACGGAGCTCGAAGGGTTCTGGTTGGTGATTGTATTGTGCCTTAAACACCGACGCCCTACTCAATCCCAGTCGGCAGCTATATTCTAATTGAAGGGCTATACAACTGAAAAGATAAAGGTCGACACCTGCTATTGGGGCTACACTGACATGCGGAATATGCACCATTCCATCGTATCGAACCCTACCAAAGCGATCGCTTGCCACATCTCTGCTGTATGCATAACTCCCCCCGCTAAAGTTATAAAGCGCATCTAGTCCGATGTATGGCTGTACACCCCACAACTTTTTGCCAGGATAACATCGCACGCCGAGTGATACACCCTCCATATCATTGCCCAAATTAGTGTCAAGGAAGTTCCATTCTTCGTGTTCGTAACCAGCCTTCAGCGATATAGGCGTGTAAGGAAGATAGTATTCTACACGCAGTTTAGACAACATGCCATAGCCCGAGCCCACTTTTTCGGGGATAAGATACTGCCCTTTGGTTAGGGTTTTGACGTGCGGAGAAGTTGTACCACCTATCTGCCCCTCGATGGCGAACGTGCGAACGGGGGCATCTTGCGCCATAACTGTTGGGCCAAGCAGTAGCATAAGGACAAACAACAATAGTTTCATGCGTGGTCGTTTCTATAAAGTGTGATTTATATTACCCTATCCCACGGTACCTTCTAGCGACACGCTAAGCAACTTTTGTGCTTCAACGGCAAACTCCATGGGCAACTTATTGAGTACTTCCTTGGCGTATCCGTTAACGATAAGCCCCACTGCCTGCTCGGTTGGGATGCCACGCTGATTGCAATAAAATAGCTGTGCCTCACTAATCTTACTGGTTGTGGCCTCGTGTTCGATAATAGCCGATTCGTTGTGTATGTCCATATAGGGGAAAGTATGCGCACCGCACTTGTCGCCGAGCAGCAAACTGTCGCACGAACTATAGTTGCGAGCATTGTCGGCGTTGGCCGTTGCGCGTACCAATCCACGATAAGAGTTCTGACTACGGCCTGCACTGATGCCCTTAGAGATGATGGTGCTCTTGGTGTTTTTGCCCATGTGAATCATCTTTGTACCCGTATCGGCCTGCTGATAGTGGTTGGTTACGGCCACAGAATAAAATTCGGCTTGCGAATTATCGCCGCGCAAGATGCACGAAGGATATTTCCAAGTGATAGCCGAGCCTGTTTCTACCTGTGTCCACGACAGTTTTGAGTTCACTCCACGCAAGTCGCCGCGCTTAGTAACAAGGTTAAACACGCCACCTTTTCCATTTTCGTCGCCTGGATACCAGTTCTGAACGGTGGAGTATTTCACCTCTGCATTATCCTTAACGATAATCTCCACGATGGCTGCATGCAACTGATTTTCGTCGCGCATGGGCGCTGTGCACCCCTCAAGATAACTCACATAGGTGTCGTCTTCGGCCACAATGAGCGTGCGTTCAAACTGTCCTGTGTTGCGTGCATTAATTCTAAAGTACGAACTAAGTTCCATTGGGCAGCGCACTCCCTTGGGGATATAGACAAAAGAGCCATCTGAGAACACGGCACTATTAAGTGCTGCGAAGAAATTATCAGCATAAGGCACCACCGAACCAAGGTATTGGCGCACCAAGTCGGGATGTTCTTGCACGGCTTCGCCGATGGAACAGAATATCACGCCCTTCTCTGCCAGTTTCTCTTTAAAGGTTGTCTTCACCGAAACAGAGTCCATAATGGCATCAACAGCCACGCCTCCAAGCACCAAACGCTCTTCAAGTGGGATACCAAGCTTGTCGAATGTCTTCTCTAGCTCGGGGTCAAGCTCCTTGTTCGCTGGTTTTTTGGCCAGTGGGTCGGCATAATAAGAGATAGCTTGATAATCTATCTCGGGCAGATTTACATGCGCCCAATTGGGCTGCCTCATTGTCTTCCAATGATTAAAGGCCTTCAACCGAAACGCCAGCAACCATTCGGGCTCGTTTTTTTTGCTCGAAATAAGTCGCACAACGTCTTCGTTAAGGCCTTTATCTATGATGTCTGTTTCCACGTCTGTTGTGAAGCCGAACTCGTATTTCTGTTCGGCTACACTTCGCACAAACGCGTTTTTCTCGTTTTTTACTTCTTCCATATATACTAATTTGCATTAAGCGATGAATAGGGGCTGCCCCAATGGAGCGCCCCTATCGTATTGTTCAGCAAACATTGTACCGCGAAACAGCGCGGTAACAAATGTTACTGTTAGCTTTTTGAGTTTATGAGGTTTTGAGTTTATGAGGTTTTGAGTTATTGCGTTCATCAGTTGATTTGTTGATGCTAAGCATGGCCTAACCCTAACATATCTGCAACTCAAAACCTCATAAACTCAAAAACTCAAAACCTCAAAGCCTCATCAACTCAAAACCTCACCTTACAATTTCTGTTCCACTTCGATAACGGTGAACGTTTCGATGATGTCGCCCACCTGAATATCGTTGAAGTTGACGATGCTAATACCACATTCAAAGCCTGTGGGTACTTCTTTAACGTCGTCTTTATAGCGCTTAAGGGCATTGATGTCGCCAGTATGCACCACGATACCATCGCGCACGAGTCGTGCTTTGTCCACGCGGTGAACTTTTCCTTCGGTAACAATGGCACCGGCCACCGTTCCAACCTTCGAAATTTTGTATACTTCGCGAACCTCTACTTGTCCAGTTACCACTTCTTTCTTCACCTTATCGAGCATACCTTCCATAGCAGAGTGCACGTCGTCTATGGCGTCGTAGATAACCGAATAAGTGTTTATCTCCACACCCTCTTGGTCGGCTAGCTTGCGAGCGGCCGACGATGGGCGTACTTGGAAGCCCACAATCAGTGCATCAGAAGCATCGGCAAGGGTTACATCATTTTCAGAAATCTGACCCACTGCCTTATGGATAACGTTCACTTTAATCTTCTCTGTAGAAAGTTTGATGAACGAGTCGCTCAGTGCCTCGATAGAACCGTCGGTGTCTCCCTTAACAATGATGTTGAGCTCTTTAAACGAACCCAGTGCGATACGGTGCGAAATATCGCTGAGTGTAAGACGTTTTTGTGTGCGCAAGCCTTGTTCGCGTTGCAGTTGCAAACGCTTATTAGCGATGTCGCGAGCCTCTTGTTCGGTTTCAAGCACGTGGAAAGCGTCGCCAGCTGTTGGCGCTCCGTTCAGGCCAAGGATGATGGCTGGTTCTGAAGGTCCAGCACTTTCGATGCGTTGATTACGTTCGTTAAACATCGCTTTGATACGTCCCCAGCTTGTTCCTGCAATAACATTATCACCAATACGCAGTGTTCCGTTGCTTACAAGCAAGGTAGATACATATCCGCGACCCTTATCGAGCGAACTTTCGATGATGCTACCCGTACCTTTGCGGTTGGGGTTGGCCTTGAGGTCGAGCATTTCGGCCTCCAACAGCACCTTCTCAAGCAGTTCGTTAATACCAATTCCTTTCTTAGCACTAATCTCTTGGCACTGGTATTTACCGCCCCACTCTTCAACGAGGAGGTTCATTTGCGAAAGGTCTTCGCGTATCTTGTCGGGGTTTGCTCCTGGTTTATCAATCTTATTGATGGCAAACACCATGGGTACATTGGCTGCTTGGGCATGGGCGATGGCCTCTTTGGTGGTGGGCATCACACTGTCGTCGGCCGAGATAATGATAATGGCGATGTCGGTTACCTGTGCACCGCGAGCACGCATGGCTGTAAACGCCTCGTGACCTGGTGTATCCAGGAAAGTGATGTGTCGGCCATTCTCCAACTTCACGTTGTAAGCACCGATGTGCTGAGTGATACCTCCTGCCTCACCAGCAATCACATTGGTGTTGCGAATATAGTCGAGCAACGAGGTCTTACCGTGGTCTACGTGTCCCATTACTGTTACGATGGGCGAGCGTGGCACGAGGTCGGCCTCGTCATCGGCCTCTTCGGTCACAGCTTCAGACACTTCAGCACTCACATATTCAGTCTTAAAGCCAAATTCTTCGGCCACGAGATTGATGGTTTCGGCATCTAAACGCTGGTTGATTGACACCATTATACCCACGCTCATGAGCGTTCCGATAACCTGGTTCACCGAGATATTCATCATCGATGCCAGTTCGCTTACGGTGACAAACTCGGTTATTTTCAGCGTTTTGCTCTCTTTGCGTTCCTCTGCACGTTCCTCGTTTAGGCGTTCTTGTGCAGCATCGCGTTTCTCTTTACGATATTTCGCACCCTTCTTATTTTGGTTACGGTTGGTAAGACGTGCCAATGTTTCTTTTACCTGGCGTGCTACGTCTTCCTCGTTCACCTCTAAAGGTTTCTGGTTGCGATTGTTTTTCTTGCCTTTCTTATTAGCGTTGCGCCCTGCACCAGCATTATTATTGTTATTGCCACCATTGTTACCGCCCTTATTTTTGTTGCCATTGGGCTGGTTGGCAGCAGCATTAATGTCCACCCTTTCGGTGTTAATGCGGTTGCGTTTGCGACGTTCGCCTCCCTGTTGACCTTTGTTTTCGCGTTCCTTGCGTTTCTCTTCCTTCGATTTTTTCTTAGGACGGGTGTTTTGGTTGATGGTAGAAAGGTCAATTTTTCCCATCACTTTAATACCAGGACCGCTATTTTGTTCGCTCTTCAGGGTGAAGATAGCCGGTTTAGAAACAGCTGCATCGCCTTCGGCATCAGCTTTCGGGGTTGTTGTTTCCACCTTGTCTGCCACGTTCTTAGCAGCGTTTTCGGCCGTTTTATGTTGCTTGTGTTCAGCCTCTTTGGGCTTATCAGCATGCTTGATAGCATCAGCCTTGTGCGTTTGCTCGGGCTTATGTTTGTGTTCGTGCTTAACTTCCACCTTATTTTTATGTGGTTCAGTCTGCTTATCAGCTAACTTTTCGGGTTTCGCATCCTGTGTAGGAGCAGAATTTTTCACTGTCTCAACAGGTGTTGCTTTATCCTGTTTGTCAACCGCAACAGTTTGATTTTTCTGAGCAGCTTCGCCCACGGCAGCAGGCTTAGCGTCTTCTTTTTTATCGTCTTTGGCGTTTTTCACATCAGAATTCTTTACGGTTTTCTTCCCGTTAAGGCTGTCGAGGTCTAGTTTACCCAGCGGAGTAAACTTTTGTTTTCCCTCGTTAAGCACCGTTTCGGCACGATGGTCGTTGTTTTCGTTGGTGCGTTTTTTCTCTTTAGTTTTCTTTGGGAAGAGTTTATCGGCTTGGTTGCGCACTTCCTTGTCCTTATGAAAAGCTTTCACAAGGGCATCATATTGCGCATCGTTTAGTTTGAACGAGGGTTCGGCTTTCACCTCTCCCAGTTCGGTTTTCTTTTCTAAGAACTCCACTGCCGTTTGGAGTCCGATATTCAATTCACTTATTGCTTTGCCTAATCTGATGTTCATTCTGTTGTTTTGTTTTTGTTTTTGTTGTGGCGTGCGCCATGTTTGCCTGCTTAGGGATGGTGTTGTTATCCTTATTCAAATTCAGCCCTCAGCACACGCAACAAGCTATCAACGGTTTCTTCCTCTAAGTCGGCCTTCTCTACGAGCATTTCGCGGGGTGCGTTTAGCACTGCTTTTGCGGTATCTAAGCCGATGCTCTTAATGGCATCGATAACCCACTGGTCTACTTCGTCTGAGAATTCGTCCAAATAGATATCCTCGTCGGCTTCTCCTTCGGCCACCTCGCGGAACACGTCGATGGTGTACTCGGTAAGCATTGAAGCCAACTTGATGTTCAATCCGCCACGGCCAATGGCCAGCGACACTTCTTCAGGATGCAAGAACACTTCGGCCTTGCGATTTTCTTCATCTAGATTGATGCTGCTCACTTGTGCCGGACTAAGTGCGCGCTGGATAAAGAGTTTGGTGTTTGCGGTGTAATTTATCACGTCGATGTTTTCGTTGCACAGTTCGCGAACGATGCCATGCACACGGCTACCTCTTACACCTACGCATGCGCCAACGGGGTCGATGCGTTCGTCGTAGCTTTCAACTGCTATCTTAGCGCGTTCTCCGGGCATGCGGGCAATGCGCTTAATAGAAATCAAGCCGTCGTTAATTTCAGGCACTTCGCCCTCCAACAGACGTTCGAGGAACATCGGACTGGTACGACTAAGGATGATTTTGGGGTTATTGTTTTCGTTGTCTACGCGAAGGATAACGGCCCTTACAGTTTCGCCCTTTCGGTATTGGTCGGCTGGTATTTGTTCTGCTTTGGGCAAGATAAGTTCGTTGTTCTCATCGTCAACGATAAGCACTTCGCGCTTCCACACCTGATAAACCTCGCCTGCAATAACCTGTCCCACGCGGTCTTTATATTTATTATATAATGAGTCGTGTTCGAGTTCGAGAATTTTCGATGCCAATGTTTGACGCAGCGTAAGGATAGCACGACGACCAAACTTAGCGAAGTCTACTCTTTCGGTTACTTCTTCGCCCACTTCATAGTCGGGTTCTATCTTTTGCGCCTCGGCCAAGGCAATCTGTTTATTTTCGTCTTCCACTTCTCCATTGGCCACAACCATGCGGTTGCGATAGATTTCGAAGTCGCCTTTGTCGGGGTTTACGATAACGTCGAAGTTTTCATCGCTACCGAAGATGCGTGCAAGCACGTTGCGAAAACTTTCTTCCAACACGCTCACCAGGGTCATACGGTCGATGTTCTTGGTGTCTTTAAACTCCTTGAACGTGTCGACCATGCTCAAGATATTCTCATCTTTTTTTCTTGCTACCATAGGGTTTATTATCGTTTGATGTGGTCTTGCCCCAATATTGCAAACTGCTTGCACGCGTTAATGGTGTTTCCACGTTTCAACAGCATGGGGCGAGCCTATTAATTTCTCCTTTTAATGATTAATTTATGCGCTGATAAGTTAACGAGTGAGGGAAAGGATTTTAAAGATGAAAAGGCTTATAAAGGTGAAAAGTGGCTAACGACGCCTATCTATTTGGATTAATTCCTAAATTTCTATTTACGACTTTACTCCTTTACTACTTACTCCTTACTACTTTACTCCTTACTACTTACTCCTTACTACTTACTCCTTACTACTTACTCCTTACTACTTACTCCTTACTCCTCAAAAACATTAAAACTGAATAAGATATTTGGTATATTTCACACCATCCATCTTAAAGTTATGGTCAACATCCTGCAGCACAGGGCGTTTCTTTCCCTCCACCTTCACTTTTTCGTTAACCGTAACCACGAAGTCGTTTCCGTCTACGCTTTTCAACGTTCCCTTATATTTCTTGCCGTCTTTATCGAGCACCTCAACCTCTTTTCCGATGAAGTTAATGTATTGTTGTGGCACTTTAAAGGGCTGACCCAATCCAGCCGACCCCACTTCGAGTTCATAATCCTCCTCATCGCGGTTTAAATGCTCCTCGATAAATCGGCTTAATTCCACACAATCCTCAATCCAAACCCCGTCGGCATGGTCTATTTCAACCACGATGCGACTGTCTGGACTCGTCTCTACATCGACAAGGAAATACTCTTTGTCGGTAAGCCATTGTTCAACAAGTTGTTTTACGACGCTTTTGTCAATCATATTTTGATGTTACTGATAATGAAAATGAGGAACTCTCTTCGGAGCCCCTCATTCCACTGAATGCTGCAAAGTTACGAAAAAATAACGAAACGCGCAAAATATTTTGGCGCTTTAAGCGTTATCTGCTCTTATTTTTTTATTCACTTTTGCCATTTGGGGCATCCGATGTATGTTTTAACTGTTATTTAACACGAATTACAAGCGCAATGTGGTGCTTTTTCCTTTGTTGTTTGCACCCCGCCAGTGGCGTAAAGTGCACGCTCAAAACATGTTGGGGATAACAAGCAGCAACCCTAACCCTGCCACTTGTCACCCCCAAACATAGCGTCTTGAACACAACAAAGACTTCGGCGCTCGACATAAAGCCACCGGAACAAACACAAACCGGCCAGCTTAAAACTTTCTACCCTGAGGTAGGGGCAACGTAAAGCCACTATTCCACCGTAAATCCGTGTGGAGTGCGCCTTAAAACGATTTTAAAACAGCCATAGCGCTTATAAGGATTGATGGTTTTGCCTTGATATTCTAACGTTTGGAGCGCGATGGTAGACCCACCACGCATCAACTCGGCCCTGGGAAGAGCACTAAACGCGTAATAAAAACGCAGGTGTATATGAGCGCCTTGCACGGTAATCTCAGAATCGGCAAAGCCTTCGCCTCGCCTTCCCTCATCGGTATCCCAAAGGTCCATCAATGTGCGGTCGGGCAAATCGGCTCTAAAACTAAGTACTTCTTTACCTTCCAACACTGAAACTTTAACAGGCAAACTCTTTTCGCTCTCTATTCCATACACCGAGAACACACTATCGCGCAACAAGGTGGTGGGCGAAAGAGCGCGAGTGCCGTTAATCACTTCAACCAACACCTCGTTTTCGATGTTAGATGCCAACATGGGCAGGTATCTCCGCTTCTCTTCGTCGTTGCTGCAGGCCACTAATAGCGCCAACAGGGCCACGATGATAAATCCTGATTTAATTTGTCTCATTATTTTATGTTTTTACGAGCGACCTTTCTTGGCGTGCATTGCTTACGCTAACAATATGCCGCTTGGGTTAAACGATTGAGGTTTACGCCTCTCTGTTCTTTCTGATTATTATGGTTATTTTTTGCAAATATACAGCTATTGTTTTAATCTGCAAAGAAAAACGAAGGTTAATTTTGACAAACTAGCCTTAATTTTAAAATTTAACTGTAGGTTTTGGTTGGGCGTTTTACTGAAATTGGTCTGAAAGCCTTTAAAACTGAGCGCACTAACGGTGATGCTTGGTGCAACAGTGACAAAGAAATTACCTCCCCACAAGCGCGATTGACCTACTACATGGTGGATTTTGTACAAATGTAGGTGGTGAGCGAGACGCAAAATGTAAATATTTTGAACCAAGATTTAACATTATGAGTGCCGTCTCTGCAAAATTTCTGGGCATTGGTTGTATTTAAGCCCGTATTTTTTAAAGTTTATAATCCCTTTATTTACAGGCGATTACCACAAATAAAGCCCAAAACACCGCTATTTATCCCGCAAAAACGAATATAAATACATCGAAAGGGCATAGTGGCATGTGCTCATCCTAAAGACACTATTTATGATGAAAGTGTGCTTTTTGATGGTTTTTGCGCTCCATTTTTACGTTTTAGGTGGTGTTTTGTACCAAATTGCTGTGCAATCTCTATCATTTTACCTTGCTATCTCTATGAGTTAGCATGGCTATTTGCTGCAGTTAGCAATGCTATCTCTATGAGTTAGCAAGCTTATTTGCTATAAATAGCAACTTCGATTGCGCGTTTTTATTCTCTGGAATATGCAATTTGGAGTATGATGTTTTGTATTTTTGAATACAACTGCGTGGTGTTTTTGGGGAAAGAGAAACGCTAAAACATAGTAAATAGCAACAGATGGGACGAAAAACGAAGCGATGCTGGTGGATAAAATTGTCTTTTAAGGGCATTTTTGGTTCTTTTTGCGGTGTGGTGCTGCCTAGAATGCACGGCGAGGAAGTTGACATTTGTAAAGTTTTATCACTGCATTAACATTGTCTCAATGCTTCTTTTAACCCAAAGCCCCAAAAAAAACAAAACTAGGGATGTGCTTTCGCCATGTTTTTGCGCTTTGACCAAAGGGCAAAAGCAAGCTTGCGAAAAGCCTATCCCTAGTTTTGGTTTAAACCCAAATCGGATTATTAGACCACAATGTTTCCAGAATTCTTGTTTTGGTGTTGTTTCCTAACAGCTTTTATTTTCTTGTCGGCATCTTCTCTGCCTTTGCAAATTGACGTAGCCCGCTACGCCTGCGTTACAAAGA